>NZ_JBAQXC010000115.1:0-7010 GCF_049299235.1 Rhodococcus sp. (in: high G+C Gram-positive bacteria)
CCCGGACGTAGCGCGCCGTCGCGCGGGGGACACGAGCGATGCCTCGTGCCACCGCGAGTATGCGGCCGACGTGCGGGGCGGCCGGCCCGAGGCCGGGGAATCGCACGGGCTCGGTACTGTTGCCGAAGAATCCTTCCCACAGTTGATTCGTGATCGGTCCCGTGATCAGCGAGTGGTTTCCGCGGAGCACCACGACCGTTGCGGGCGTCGATGTGCCGGGTACATCTCGGACGCCGTGGAACACATCGATCCGCCAGGCCGTCGCCCGGGCGTCGAGCGGCGTCGCGGCGAGTTGCCCGAGGGCGTCGTGCAGTTCGGTCCAGCCGAGCCCCGTCCGCTCGTCGTGGACGATGCGCTGCTCGACCGGACGGTCATCGGCCACCCAATACGCGCGGTCGAGGTGCAAGGGAACGTCGACGAAACGGCGCTCGAGCTGCGCGTAGGACGGTGCGCGCGTGCGGAAGTGTTCGGTGATCTCGTCGGCGCCGGGGGGCGCCCCGGCTCCGGAATCGAAGACCCAGAAGAAGAGCGGATCGAGATGGTGACCGTGGTCGGCTTCGAGAACATAGGTGGCGTCGGCTGGTGGGACCTGCGGTGTCAGTTCCACAACGCTCCTTCGTGCACATGATCGTCGCGGTTGTTCGACCGGGCCGGGCGCCGGTGGGCACGACTGTGCACTGTACCGAAATGACGCACTGTACCGACATGACCGGATCGCCGCGCTTGCTGCACCGGGATCACCGAGGCAGGTGTGGGCAGCAGGGAAGACGGGCACACTGGAAGCCATGACCGGTTCCACGAATGTTCAGAGCACCCGGATCGTCCTCGCGTCCCGGCCGGCCGGTGCGCCGACCGCGGCGAACTTCCGCACCGAAACCGTCGACGTTCCCGAACCGGAAGACGGGCAGGTCCTGGTTCGGGTGGTGTATCTGTCCCTCGATCCGTATATGCGTGGGCGGATGAGTGACGCGAAATCGTATGCGTCGCCGGTCGAAATCGACGCGGTGATGGTCGGGGCGACGGTCGCGCAGGTCGTCACCTCACGCTGTCCCGGCCTCGCCGAGGGCGACTACGTCCTGGCGGGGACGGGCTGGCAGACGTATGCCGTCGTCGACGGCCGGGCCGTGCGCACACTCGATCCGGAGGCGGCGCCGCTGTCGACGGCGCTCGGTGTCCTCGGCATGCCCGGGTTCACCGCGTATGCCGGTCTGCTGAAGATCGGGCAGCCGAAGGCCGGTGAGACCGTCGTCGTCGCCGCGGCCAGCGGCCCCGTCGGGTCGGCGGTCGGCCAGATCGCGAAAGTCAAGGGGGCGCGGGCGGTCGGTATCGCGGGTGGACCGGACAAGTGCCGGTACCTGATCGACGACCTCGGGTTCGACGCGGCGATCGACCACCGCGCCCCCGATTTCGCGGACCGCTTGCGTGAAGCCGTGCCGGACGGCATCGACGTCTACTTCGAAAACGTCGGTGGCCCAGTCGCTGCCGCGGTGGTTCCGCTGCTGAACCCCTACGCGCGGATGCCGGTGTGTGGCCTGGTGGCGCAGTACAATGCGACGACCTCGGAGGGTCGGGATCGGTTGCCTGCGTTCATGTCCGCGGTGCTGGTGAAGAGCCTGACCGTACGCGGTTTCATCCAGTCCGAGTTCGTGGACGAGATGCACGACAACTTCCTGCGGGACGCCCCCGCATGGCTGCGCGAGGGCACCCTGCGGTACCGGGAGGACATCGTCGACGGTCTCGACGCCGCACCGGAGGCGTTCATCGGGATGTTGGAGGGCCGCAACTTCGGCAAACTTGTCGTGCGGGTCGCCCCGGAAAGGTGACCGCCGTGGTTCAGGCGACGCGCTCGAAAACCGCGGCGAGGCCCTGACCGCCTCCGATGCACATGGTTTCGAGTCCGTAGCGACCCTCACGCCGGTCGAGTTCGCGCAGCAGCGTCGCGAGGATACGAGCCCCGGTCGCGCCGACGGGATGACCCAGCGAGATGCCCGAGCCGTTGGGATTCAGGCGCGGGTCGTCCGGTTCGAGCCCCCATGTGCGGGTGACGGCAAGTGCCTGGGCGGCGAAGGCCTCGTTGAGTTCGATGACGTCGAGGTCGTCGAGGGTGAGCCCGAGACGCCCGAGAGCCTGTTCGGTCGCCGGTACCGGACCGATGCCCATGGTGCGCGGCGACACACCCGCGACCGCCCAGCTCGCGAGTCGGGCCAGGGGTCGCAGTCCGAGTTGTGCGGCCTTCTCCGCGGTGGTGACGACGGCGAGTGCCGCACCGTCGTTCTGGCCGCTGGCATTGCCTGCGGTGACGGTGGCCTCGGCGTCGACCCGGCCACGGATGGGCCGTAGTGCCGCAAGCGATTCGAGGCTGGTGTCGGCGCGCGGATGTTCGTCGGTGTCGACCACCTTCGGTACACCCGTGCGTTGCGGCACCGCGACCGGGACGATTTCCTGGGCGAACACACCGCTCCGCTGGGCGGCGACCGCGCGGTGATGCGACTGCACGGCGAGGGCGTCCTGATTTTCTCGGCTGATGGCGAATTCGGCGCGCAGGTTCTCGGCGGTTTCGATCATGCCGCCGGGGACGGGGAAGTTGCGTCCGCCCGCGGTGACGCGTGCGCGGGCAAGTCGATCGCTGAGGGCGACCGAGTCGGTCTTGATGCCCCAGCGCATGCCGGTGGCGTAGAACTCCGCCTGGCTCATGGATTCTGTTCCGCCCGCGAGGACGAGGTCGCTGCCACCGGTCTGCACCTGCATGGCTGCCTGGATGATCGCTTGGAGTCCGGATCCGCAACGCCGGTCGACCTGGAGTCCGGGAACATCCACGCCGAGATCGGCATTGAGTGCCGCGACTCGTCCGATCGCGGGCGACTCACCGCCGGGGGATGCTTGCCCGAGGATCACATCGTCGATGTCCGAACCGTGAATGCCGGTGCGAGCGATGATGTCGCGGATGACGGTGGCGGCCAGGTCTTCCGGGGCGATGTCTTTCAGGGTGCCGCCGAAGCGGCCGACGGGGGTGCGGAGCGGTTCGCAGATTACGGCGTCGGGCATGGTGTCCTCGGTTCGGTTCTTCTCTAGTGGGTTTGGGTGCCGGCGAGGTCGGTGGAGATCGCGGCGGCGGTCGCGACGACGGCGGGTGCCAGTTCGTCGCGGACGGTGTCGAGGGTGTAGCGGGCGGCGTGGGTGGAAATGTTCACCGCACCCACGACTGCTCCTGCCGCGTCGCGGATCGGTGCTGCGAGCGAGCGCAGTCCTTCCTCGAGTTCCTGGTCGACGATGCTGTAGCCGTCGCGCCGGATGGTCTCGAGTTCGGCGCGCAGGTCTGCGGCCGTCGCGACGGTGCGGTCGGTGAGGGCCGTCAGGTCGGCTCGGGCGAGGTAGGCGTCGAGGTCGGCTGGGGGCAATCCGGCGAGGAGGACCCGGCCCATCGACGTCGCGTGGGCGGGGAATCGGGTACCGAGGGTGATGGACACGGTCATGATCCGGGTGACCGGAACCCGTGCGACGTACACGATGTCGTCGCCGTCGAGCACCGACACCGAGGTCGATTCGTGTACCGCCGCCGCCAGTGCCTCGAGATGAGGGCGGGCGACGTCGGGCAATGTCAGGCTCGACAGGTAGCTGTAGCCGAGTTCCAGTACGCGCGGTGTCAGCCAGAACCGCGATCCGTCCGTGCGGACGTATCCGAGTTCGGTGAGGGTCAACAGGAATCGGCGCGCGGTCGCGCGGGTCAGTCCGGTGGTCTTGGCGACGTCGCTGAGGGTTTGCCGCGGCTGGGCCGCGTCGAATGCCTTGACGACGGCCAGGCCCCGGGCCAGTGACTGCACGAAGTCGGGGGAGGCGCCGGGGGTGTCCGTCGTTGTCGCGGTGTCGCTCATGTGTTCAGCATAGCGGAGTGTTCGCATTGCGGACGAGGGTTCACATTGCGTACATTTCCGGGTAGGCTGCGGACATGGACAAAGTCGTTGCCACCGCCGCCGAGGCCGTCGCCGACATCCCGGACGGCGCCACGATCGCCGTCGGTGGATTCGGCCTGGTCGGCGTCCCCGAAGCCCTCATCGATGCCCTCCTCGACCAGGGCGCCACCGACCTCGAGACCGTCAGCAACAACTGCGGAACCGACGGATTCGGACTCGGTGTGCTGCTGGAGAAGGGCCGCATCCGCCGCACCATCTCCTCGTACGTCGGTGCCAACAAGGAGTTCGCGCGCCAGTACCTCGCCGGTGAACTCGAGGTCGAACTGACCCCGCAGGGCACCCTCGCCGAACGGATGCGCGCCGGTGGCGCCGGCATCCCGGCGTTCTTCACGCCTGCCGGTGTCGGCACCCAGGTCGAAGAGGGCGGGCTGCCCCTGCGGTACGACGGCGACGGAGGCATCGCGCTCGCGTCTCCGCCGAAGGAAACCCGCGAATTCGACGGCGTCACCTACGTGATGGAACGAGGCATCGTCGCCGACTACGCCCTCGTCCACGCCTGGAAGGGTGACCGCCACGGCAATCTCGTCTATCGGCAGAGCGCCCGCAACTTCAACCCGCCGGCCGCGACGTCGGGTCGCGTCACCATCGCGCAGGTCGAATATCTCGTCGAACCCGGCGAGCTGGATCCGAACGAGATCCACACCCCCGGCATCCACGTACAGCGCGTCGTGCCGGTCGGTCCGGTCACGGTCGGCATCGAAAACAGGACGGTCCGTTCATGACTCAGGCAGCCACCAGGAAACTGACCCGCGAGCAGATGGCCGCGCGCGTCGCACAGGAACTGTCCGACGGCCAGTACGTCAACCTCGGTATCGGCATGCCCACCCTCGTGCCGAACTTCCTCCCGACCGGCATCGAGGTGATACTGCACTCGGAGAACGGTGTGCTCGGCGTCGGTCCGTACCCGTACGAGGACGAGATCGACCCCGAACTCATCAACGCGGGCAAGGAACTGATCACCGTCGCGCCGGGCGCGTCGTTCTTCGATTCGTCGCAGTCGTTCGGGATGATCCGCGGCGGCCAGATCGATGTCGCCGTGCTCGGTGCGATGCAGGTCAGTGCGACGGGCGACATCGCCAACTGGATGATCCCCGGTGCCATGGTCAAGGGCATGGGCGGCGCGATGGACCTCGTGCACGGCGCCCGGCGCGTCATCGTGATGATGGAACACGTCACGAAGAAGGGCGAGCCGAAGATCTTCGACGAATGCACCCTGCCGCTCACCGGTAAGCGCTGCGTCCAGCGGATCATCACCGACATGGCCGTCATCGACATCACCGACGAGGGACTGAAACTCGTCGAGACGGCACCGGGGATCGGTGTCGACGAGGTCGTCGCCGCGACCGCCGCGAATCTGGTCGTCTGAAACTGGGTTCCCGGCCAGTAGGACGAACCGCTGCGGGGCTCCCCCGGCTGCGCCTACCGTGACTCAACTCAGGCAACGGTGATCGAGAGGCAGCATGGTGGACTGGGCAGAAGAATGCGATGTGCTCGTCGTCGGGTCGGGAGCAGGTGGGTGCTGTGGCGCCTACACCGCCGCCCGTGAGGGTCTGTCGGTGATCCTCGTCGAGGCGTCGGAGTACTACGGCGGCACCACCGCCTACTCCGGGGGCGGCGGCGTGTGGTTCCCGACGAACGCGGTGTTGCGCCGCGCCGGGGACGACGACACCATCGAGGATGCCCTCACCTATTACCATGCGGTGGTCGGCGACCGGACGCCCCGCGAATTGCAGGATGCGTACGTCACGGGTGGCGCCCCTCTCATCGACTACCTCGAATCCGACGCGGATCTGGAGTTCCAGGTGCTGCCGTGGCCGGACTACTTCGGGAAGGCACCGAAGGCGCGTGCCGGAGGCCGTCACATCGCCCCGGCACCGATGTCCGCGAAGGGCCTCGACGATCTCAACGAATCGGTTCGCGGTCCGCTCGGCCGCGAACGTACCGGCGAGGAGTTGCCGAAGTACCTCATCGGTGGTCGCGCCCTCGTCGGCCGTTTCCTGGTGGCGCTGAAGAAGTTCCCTGATGTGAGCACCCGGCTGAACACGCCGCTCGTCGACCTCGTCGTCGAGGACGGCGCGGTCGTCGGCGGCATCGTCGAACACGACGGCGAGCGTCGCGCGATCCGGGCGCGACGCGGTGTCGTGCTCGCGGCCGGTGGTTTCGAACAGAACGACGCCATGCGCGCCGAGTACGGCGTGCCCGGTGTGGCGCGGGACTCGATGGGGCCGTGGTCGAACCTCGGGAAGGCGCACCAGGCGGGCATCGCCGCGGGCGCCGACGTCGACCTCATGGGTGAAGCCTGGTGGTCGCCCGGCATGACCCACCCGGATGGTCGTTCGGCGTTCGCACTGTGGTTCACCGGCGGCATTTTCGTCAACCAGGACGGCAAGCGATTCGTCAACGAATCGGCGCCCTACGACCGGCTGGGCCGCGACATCATCACGCAGATGGACGACGATGCGGTGACGTTGCCGTTCTGGATGATCTACGACAACACCGACGACGGTGTTCCGCCGGTCAAGGCCTCGAATGTGCCGATGGTCGAAGCCGAGAAGTATGTGGCGGCCGGGCTGTGGAAGACCGGCGAAACCCTGGAGGAACTCGCCGAGCAGATCGGCGTTCCGGCCGATGCTCTGGTCGCGACGGTCGCGCGCTACAACGAGCTGGCGGCGACGGGTGTCGACGACGACTTCGGGCGCGGCGACGAACCGTACGATCGGGCGTTCTCCGGCGGGCAGTCACCGATGGTCGCGCTCGAGAAGGGCCCGTTCCACGCGGCGAAGTTCGGCATCTCCGACCTCGGCACCAAGGGCGGGTTGCGCACCGATCCGACGGCGCGCGTCCTGACGCCCTCCGGCGAACCCATTCCGGGCCTGTACGCGGCGGGTAACACGATGGCCGCGGCCAGTGGCACCGTCTATCCGGGTGGTGGCAATCCGATCGGTGCGAGCATGCTGTTCGCGCACGTCGCGGTGCGGGATATGGCTTCGCGCTAGGCGACTTCGTCGCCCGTGTGCCGTTTGGGCTCCTCCAGGAGCC
>NZ_JBAQXC010000116.1:0-1745 GCF_049299235.1 Rhodococcus sp. (in: high G+C Gram-positive bacteria)
GGGGTGGGTTGCAGGCGTTGTATCTGACCGGTGGTTCGTCGCGGATCCCGTATGTGCATCGGCGGTTGGCGGAGCTCGGTCCGATCGCGACGTTGGACGACCCGAAAACGGTGGTGGCCAAGGGCGCGGCGGGGTTCGTCTCCGGCGGACGCGCCACCGACGCCGCCGCGTATCTCGCGACGGAGGCCTTCTCGCGCGAGCAGTCGCGTACTCCGATTCCCTCGCCGATGTTCGCCGGAGCCCGGAACCCGGTCCCGGCTCAGGGGCAAGGCCCGGTCCCGGTTCCCGGACCGCGAAAGTCCCGCACGCCGCTCGTGTTCGCGGGTGTCGCGGTCGCCGCGCTCCTCGCCGCGGTGGGAGTGTTCGTCGTGGTCGACGGGGGTGATACACCGGCCGCTGCTGCCGCATCCACGGCAGACACGGCAGCGGCGCAGGTCGGTGCGCCGCCCGCGACCGCGGACTCCGCTTACATCAGTGAGGCACCCGAGGACGTTCTCGGGTTGCTGCCCGCGAAGCTGATCACCTCGTCGTCGTCGTGCGACAAGTCGGGTTTCAGTTCCGAAGGTGCCCTGCAGATGCGGTGTGTCGTGACGTCGGATTCGAGTGTCGGGAAGGCGATGGGGCTCGCGGAGGACGACGATCAGTGGGTCACCGCGTGGCGCGACGATCAGTACGCTCGCTCCAACTTCATCCGGTACCGGGACCGGCCGTACACCGGGTACGGAAGCGTCCTGACCTCCTCGGGTGACCGCATCGTCAGCTACAACAAGGACGAGTCCTACAGTTCCGGGTTCGAGGCCATCGACAAGACGACGGGGCTGGTTCTGACGTTCTCGGCCGATTCCATCGAGCAGGGCTTCACCCTGTCGACCGAACTCGGCTTCGCCGACGCCTGACGCGCACCTCGATGTCGTTGCGGACGACGTCATCGCGGCTGCGTCGTCGATGGTGAGCCGAGACAAGCATTGTCGGCCGCGTCCCGGCCGGCGTGCCAGCCGCCGGCGTCGACGGTGCGGGTGCGGGTGGACCGGGTGGTCGGGAACAGGCGGCGGAACTCGGCCTCGACCGCCTCGGATCGGCGTGTCAGGATCGGAGCGAGTGTCGTCACCGGCAGGTTCGCGTCCGCCGCGGCCTCGACGGTGGCGCGGGCGTCGGCCTCCCGTAAGCGTTCCCCGATCCGCCCGGCATAGCCGGTGAGGAACGCCCGCCGATACGCGGTGACGCCACCTCCGGTCCGGCCGCCGGTTCCGGCTGTGGACATCGCGCGGGTCGCCTGCACGAGCAGTGAACCGAACAACAACTCGATCTGGTGCAGTTCGACGTCGCCGCCGACGACCGTGGCGATGCCGATCTTCGAGAACCACACCGTGCGGGCCCGGTTGGCGCTTCCGATCGCGGTGAGCAGCAGGACCTTCTCGTTGGCATAGGGGTTGTCCAGGTGCAGTCGAAGCCCGCGGATGCCGGATGGTTCGTCGCCGGCGAGCAGTGCCGCGCTCACCGCGTAGCGGGTGACGAGTTCCTGGGCTTTCGCCGTGAGGGTTTCGGCTTCCTCGGGGAAGTCGGTGGACTCGGCCTTCGCAAGCAGCGCGCGGATGCGGTCGAGAATTCGGGGGGCCGGGATGGTGCCGATACTGCCGGTGCGCACCGTCGGCCAGTGCGACGGCGGCGGCGTCAGGAGGGTGAACCGCGGTAGCTACTTCCAGGTGAAGGCCAGACCCGTCACCTGGAATCGGGTGATGTCCGGT
>NZ_JBAQXC010000117.1:0-2717 GCF_049299235.1 Rhodococcus sp. (in: high G+C Gram-positive bacteria)
CAATCACCGGTGGCGGGCGTGGATCACCGACACCCACACCGCGCGGCTGCTGCCCGCGGTCGAACGGTCCGGCCCCGAACTCCTGCAGATCCTCGCCGGCGACCTCGAGGCACTCACCGGCACCGGCGGCACCGACACCGATGCGGCGCTCACCGAACTCGACCGGCTGCCCGAGACATCCGCCCGCACCGCCCGCGACGACATCGCCGCCGAGCTCACCGCACTCGAACTCGCCGACCATGCGGCCGCCGGGATTCGCACGACCCTGCTCGACGAACGCACGGGCCTCGACGCGGACCGGCGGCCCGGACCCGACGACGCCCCGTGGCGAAGCGAGAACGACGGCGTACCTCTTTGGCAGACAGTCGAATTCGTCGACGATCTGGGCGCGGACGACCGAGCGGGCGTGGAAGCGGCCCTGCTGGCCGCCGGATTCCTCACCGCCACCGTCGACGGAGACGGCCGACTGCGCGCCCACTCCGGTCAGGTTCTCCTCTCTCCGTGCGACGTGCCCCCGCAGCATCCGCTGTCGCTGGTGCTCACACCCTCCGCCACCGCGCCGGCACCGGCAGCGGCGATCGCGACCGTGCTCGCCACGATCGGGTTCGAGGACGCCGGTGCGGTCGCGTCGGTGTCCCGTGACGGGCGTTGGCACAACGGCGTGCTGCGTGGACGGCACACCGCCGACGAATCTCTGTTCATCGGGGTACACCACCCCGACGACACCGGCCGCCACACCGAACGTCTCGACGAGATCGCCACGGAACTGGCCGACACCGACACCGCCGCCACGCAGCGCGCCGCGCGCCGCAGCGCACTCGAACAGGATCGACGCGACCTCGACCGTCATCTGTCCACCGCGCCGACATCTCTCACACTGCGCGAGGACCGCATCCGGGCCCACGAACACGAGATCCGTGCCGTGCGCAGCGCGCAGACCGCGGCGGCGGCCCGGGACCGTGCGGCCGAGTTGCGTGCCGGATGGTCCGCCGATCTCGACACCCATCGCGCCACCTGCGCACATTTCGCCATGCCGTTCGATGCCGCTGCGCTCGAGCCGATCGTCACCGCGAGCGCCGACGCGGGGCGCGCGTGCCTTGCCCTCGCCCGCGGACTCGACGACGTACGCGCGAGCGTCGACCGTCACAACCGTGCGCTGCGCCGGTTCGCCGACAGCGGCGCGCGGCGCGTCGAGGCGGAATCGGTCGCGGAAGCCCGCTGGCATGAATGGCACGGCCGGGCGGCCGTGGTGGCGGCGCAGCACGAAGCGGTCGATATGACGGTGGCCGACCTCGAGACGGAACTGTCGAATTCCGTCACCGAGCAGGCCCGAACCGAGGAACAGTGCCGTCGCACGCAGGCACACCGGGAACAACTCGGCAAGGATGTCGCGCAGGCCCGCGAGCACTGTTCGGCGATCCGGGAGCGACTGGTCCGCGACCGGGAGGCCCTGACCGTCGCGGGGGCCACACTGTCCGCGCGACTGCAATTGTCCGCGATCGCCGCGGCCACGGATGTGCAGTTCGATCCGGTGGCCCACACCGAGGATCCGGATACGGTCCGGGCGGTCGCCGATGCGGTGCGCGCGGCGCTGCCCCCTGGCAAGCCGACCGGGCAGAACCGGGTTCTGGCGGCGCTACAGCAGTTCGGTCTGTCCGTGTCGGAGCAACTCGACGTCGTGCATACCGTCGACGACGGCGTGCAGGTGGTCCGCATCGCGGGGGCGGGAATCGACGGGACCCCCACCGAGGTGCTCGAGCACCTGACCGCACGAGTCGACGAGGGTCGGCGCGCGCTCACCCAGCGGGAACGCGACGTGTTCACCGGGTTCGTGCTCGGTGGGGTCGCCGACGAATTGCGCCGCCGCATCGAACGCGCGGGCGAACTCGTCGAGGCGATGAACACGAGCCTGTCCGGGAGTCGCACCAGCCACGGTATCGGGGTGCGTATCGGGTGGGTGCCCAACCGCGGCGACGACGAGATCGCCCGCATCACCACCTTGCTGGCGGATCCGACCGGGTCGGGCACCGGTGCGGAGTTGATCGAATTGCTGCGCAGGCGTGTCGAGGCGTCGCACACGACGGATCCGTCCGCCGGGTACGCCGCACATCTCGCGCAGGCCCTGGACTACCGGAACTGGCACACCGTCGACGTGACGATCCTCGGCCCGGAACGCGATCAGGAGAGACGAATTTCCCGGCGTGCCAAGATATCTCAGGGCGAGACCCGGTTCGTATCGTATGTGACACTGTTCGCCGCCGCCGACGGCTATTTGTCGAGCCTGCCCGAGGTCGACCGGGCACTGCGCCTGGTGCTGCTCGACGACGCGTTCGCCAAGATCGACGATCCGACCATCGGTGAGCTGATGGGTCTGCTGGTTCGCCTCGACATCGACTTCGTGATGACCGGGCACGCCATGTGGGGTTGTGTGCCACAGGTCCCCGCTCTCGACATCTACGAGGTGCGCCGACTCGAAGACAGTTCCGCGGTGACCACGCACGTGCACTGGGACGGCCACAACCGCCACCTGCACCCCACGAGCTGACCGGGCGATGGGAATCATCATCTGGGCCCACCGCACATCCGGCCCAGGCCACTGAACGTTCCCATCACCCGGCGGGTCAGGCGAATCCCGGGACGGCCGCACCGACCCGCTACCACGTCTGTGCCACACCGCCGCAGCGGGCCGCGCCGGCGACGGAGGCACCGCCCGGACG
>NZ_JBAQXC010000118.1:0-7633 GCF_049299235.1 Rhodococcus sp. (in: high G+C Gram-positive bacteria)
GGTGAGGGCTGCGCGGGCTGCCACGGTGAACGCATCGGGGTCGCCGATCGCGGTGAGCGCCGCCCGGTCGGTCCACAGCAGGTGGCCGATCTGGTGGGCGACGGTCCAGCCGGCGGCAGGCGTCGGCGTCGCCCACTCGTCGGCGGGAAGACCGTCGACCAGCGCATCGAGGTCGTCGCCTTCCGCACGCAGATCATCGAGAAGCGCTCGCAACTCCGTCATGAGACCAGAATCACATGATCAACACAACAAATCAAGCGTTCGTGATTGTTTTTTGGTGCGCGAGTTCCCGCCCCGCTGACCAATGTTCACGCAGGAGCGAGCGACGTGGAGGTCGTATGCGGAACTCGGAACGAACGCGACGCGCACTTCCGGTCCCCGCGGTCCTCGGGGCGGCCCGGTCGATCCAGTTCGGCACCGCGTTCGCAAGCACCCCGTTCGACCGGGTGCGGTCGGCTCGGTCACCTTGCGGCTGGCCATCGCCGCGATCGTGTTGTGGGTGGTGGCGCGGTGGCCGTCACCGTCGAGTTCCTCGGCTCGCCGGCCCTGGCAGCCGTGTTGCCCCGCCGGATGTGGGACGGGCGCCGGCGAGTCCGCTGACGGTGACGGCGGCCGCGAACGAGACGCCGAAAACGCGGAGGACTATCAGATGTTGACGCCGTAATCGCGCGCGATACCGGCGAGCCCGGATGCGTATCCCTGGCCGATGGCACGGAATTTCCATTCGGCACCGTGCCGGTAGACCTCACCGAAGATCATCGCGGTTTCGGTGGAGGCGTCCTCGCTCAGGTCGTAGCGGGCGAGTTCGACACCGGTGTTGCGGTCGACGACACGGATGAACGCGTTGACGACCTGGCCGAACGACTGGCCTCGTTCGATGGCATCGTGGATCGAGACGGGGAAGAAAATGTTGGCGACGTTCGGGTCGAGCGCGACGAGGTCGATGTTGATCGATTCGTCGTCGCCGTCGCCTTCACCGGTGAGGTTGTCGCCGGTGTGCTCGACGGCGCCGTCGGGTGAGCGCAGATTGTTGTAGAACACGAAGTGCTGGTCGGTCAGGACCCGACGGTTCTGGCCGGTGAGCAGCGCCGAGGCGTCGAGGTCGTAGGCGGCACCGGTGGTGGACCGCTGGTCCCAGCCCAGGCCGACGGTGATCGCGGTGAGGTTGGCGGTCTGCTTGGACAGCGAGACGTTGCCACCTTTGGCCAGGGATACGCTCATCTGTGTACTCCTTCGTATGGGAATTATCGCCGACAACAAAGAACCTACCGGGACGTCAGAGGGCCTGTGTTCGCACGATCATGCGCACCAGTTCTCCGGCCGGCCCGGCGAGCGTGCGCGGCGGTCGCCACACCGCGCGCAGGGTTCGGGCCAGATCGAGTCCGTCGATCTCGACGATCCGCAACTCCCCTGCCGCCACGTGGCCGGCGACGGCGAGGGTACTGAGCACGGCGGGCCCGACCCCGCTCAGGACGCTGGTGCGGACCGCCGCGCCGCTGCCCAACTCGAGCAAGGGCGCAGGCCGGTCGTATTCCTCGAGCGCGAGGTCGAGTGTGCGCCGGGTGCCCGAGCCTTGTTCGCGCACCACCAGCGGGGTTTCGGCGAGTTCCGCCACGGTGACGGGGAGGCGGCGTCGCGCCCAGGGATGATCCGGGGCCACGACGACGACGAGGCGGTCGCGGGCAACCGCGATGGTGTGCAACCCGTCCGGCACGGTCGGGCCTTCGACGAAGCCGACATGGA
This sequence comes from Rhodococcus sp. (in: high G+C Gram-positive bacteria), assembly GCF_049299235.1. Taxonomy (GTDB): domain Bacteria; phylum Actinomycetota; class Actinomycetes; order Mycobacteriales; family Mycobacteriaceae; genus Rhodococcus. The sequence goes on from NZ_JBAQXC010000118.1 coordinate 1,744, forward strand.
CGCGGTCGGCGGCGACCGCGTCGCACACCTGCCTCGAGTTGTGCACCTGCAGCTGGATCTGCACGTCGTCGCGCAGGGACCGGAACCGGCCCAGCCACAGGGGAATGAGGTGTTCGGCGACGGTCATGCTGGCCGCTACGACAAGCTCGGCGTGTCGTTCGCGGCGCAGCGAGTCGGCGGCGTCGAGGAGTCGCCGGATATCGGCGAGGGCTTCACGGGCCCAGTGTGCGACGACGGTCCCTTCGGGGGTGAGGGACGATCCGGCGTGCCCGCGACGCACCAGTACGACGCCGAGTTGGTGTTCGAGGCGGCGCAGGGACCGGCTGGCGTTGGGTTGCGCGATGTCGGCGGCGCGCGCGGAGGCACCGAGGCTGCCGTAGTCGTCGATGCCGACGAGAAGCTCGAGAGCTGCGGGGTCCGGCCAACTCGTCATAGCCAGATGATATGGCAGCAGCATTGAACATATCTATCTGATATTGCGCGATGCAGTATCGGCGTCTACCGCCGGCGTTCGGCACGCGACATCATCGAAGCCATGATCGCCATGCTCTCCGCGCCGGCCGTACACCTGCCCGCGGCCGCACCCGGCCTGCTGCTGTGCACAGCGGGAGCAGCCGTCGCGTTCGGCGTCGGGCAGACGATCGGTGTCGCGCCACTGCTCGTCGCGATCATGCTCGGCGTCGCGGTCGCCAATACCGTCCTGCGCCGCGACGGTGCGATCACTCGGACGCTGGCGCCCGGTACCGCGGTCGCGTCGAAGACCCTGCTGCGCATCGGCGTGGCACTGCTCGGCCTGCAACTGTTGGTTCCCGACGTCCTGGCGCTCGGATGGGGAACACTCGGCGTTGCGGTCGCGGTGGTCGCACTCGGCGTCGCGGGCACGCTGTGGCTCGGAGCACGACTCGGATTGAACTGGACCCAGCGCCTCCTCATCGCGTGCGGCTTCTCGATCTGCGGTGCCGCCGCGGCCGCCGCCGTCGACGGGATGATCTCGGCGCGTACCCGCGAACTCGTCACCACCGTCGCGCTGGTCGTCGTGTTCGGCACCGCGATGATCCCGCTGCTCCCGGCGCTCTCCGGCGCACTCGGGCTCGACGGCACCCGAGCGGGAATGTGGGCCGGTGCCGCAGTGCACGAGGTCGCGCAGGTCGTTGCCGTCGGAAGCGCGCTCGACACCACCGCTGCGGGTGCACTGACGGTCGCGGTGACCGTCAAACTCGCGCGGGTCGCGCTGCTCGCACCGGTCGCGGCGGGAGTCGGGCTCGTGGCCCGGCGCCGAGGTGAGACACCGGCGGGCACCCGTCGTCCGCCACTGGTACCGCTGTTCCTGGTCGGCTTCCTCGCCTGTGCGGCGCTCCGCGCGACCGGATTCCTGCCCGCGGCAAGCGTGCAGGTCGCGCATGCGGTGCAGGTCTGGCTGCTTGCGGCGGCGATGTTCGCGCTCGGAACGGGCGTGCGCGTCGATGTGCTGCGCGGCATCGGCTGGCGTCCGGTGGTCCTTGCCGGGTTCGCGACGGTGTGGGTCACCGCGATCGCGTTGGCCGGTGTTCTACTGGTCCACCCGCTCGGATAGGCGCACACTGCGCGTCATGGCAACCCCCCGGATTCAAAGCCCTGGTTTCGACGACGCCGCCGCAGTCCTCGCCGCGCAGCCGTTCAGCGTCCTGGTCGGCGCGCGCCTGACCACCTACACGCGACCACGCGCGGTGCTCGAGATTCCACTCCGACCGGAGTTGATGCAGCAGTTCGGTTTCGTCCACGGCGGGGTGCTGTCGTATGCGGCGGACAACGCGATCACGTTCGCCGCAGGCACGGTCCTCGGCCCGTCCATCGTCACCACCGGATTCACCATCGACTATCTGCGCCCCGCCACGGGTGTGCGGTTGCGCGCCGACGCCGCCGTCGTGGAATCGACGACACGGCAGGCACTGTGCCGATGCGAGATCGTCGCGGTCGCCGAGGACGGCACCGAAAAGGTGTGTGCGGCGGCGCAGGGCAGCGCGCGTGCGATCGAACTGTCGCGATAGCAACGTGTCCCATCATCCGCGATCCGATCTGGCGCGGATACGGCGGACCACCCACTTCTCGAACTCGGCGACGACGAAGACGGTCAGCCCGACACAGAGGACCTTCGCCCATTCCACGAGCGTGAGCCCCGCCGATCCGAACACGGTCTGGAAGAAGGGAGTGTACGTGTAGAGCAACTGCAACCCGATACAAGCCGTGATCGCGCCCAGCACATAGGGATTGCCGAACAAGCCGTCCCGGTTCAGGACCGAGCCTTCGATCCGGCGACTGTTGATCAGATAGAACATCTCGGCCACCACGATCGTGTTGACCGCGATGGTGCGCGCCACCTCCACGGTCGTACCCGATTCCAGCTCCCACAGGAACAGACCGAGCGCACCCGCCATCATGAGGACGGACACCATCGCCACCCGCCACACGAAGAACGCCGACAGCAGCGATTCGGTGGGTGGACGCGGCCGCCTGCGCATCACAGACGCCTCGGTCGGTTCGAATGCGAGCGCCAGACCCAGCGTGCTGACCGTGGCCAGATTGATCCACAGCACCTGGGCGGGCGTGAGTGGCAGCGTCAACTGGAACAGGATCGCGGCGATGACGACGAGGGCTTCGCCACCGTTGGTCGGCAGCATGAACAGCACGAACTTCTTGAGGTTGTCGTAGACACCGCGCCCCTCACGTACCGCCGCGGCGATCGTCGCGAAGTTGTCGTCCGCCAGCACCATGTCGGCGGCTTCCTTCGCGGCCTCGGTGCCGCCCGCACCCATCGCGACACCGACGTCGGCGCGGGTGAGGGCCGGCGCATCGTTGACACCGTCGCCGGTCATCGCGACCACATGACCGTTCTCCTGCAATGCCCGCACCAGCCGCAGCTTGTGTTCGGGACTGGCCCGGGCGAAAACGTCGGTGTCGGCGACGACGCGCCGCAGTTCCACGTCGTCCATCACTTCGATCTCGGCACCGGTCACCGGTTGCGAGTCGGTTCCGAGCCCCATCTGGGCGGCGATCTCGGCGGCCGTCGCGGCGTGATCACCGGTGATCATCTTGACGGTGATGCCGGCTCCGTGACATTCACGGACCGCGACCACGGCTTCCTCGCGGGGCGGATCGATGATCCCGACCAGCGCGAGCACAGTGAAGTCGTGTTCGGCGTCCTCGAAATCGAGGGTCGGACCGACAGCGTCACGATCCCGATAGGCCAGTGCCAGCACGCGCAATCCCTGCGCTGCGGTATCCGCCGCGCGAGCATTCCAGTAGCCGATGTCGACGGCAGTCCTGGAGCCGTCCGCCTCGAGCTGATGGGTGCATGCCGCGAGAACCTTCTCCGGCGCGCCCTTGAGGAAGATCCGCTCGTGTGCGTTGTCGTCGACGCGGTGCAAGGTCGCCATGAACCGGTGTTCGGATTCGAACGGCACGACATCGAGCCGCGGCCAGGTGCTCTGTGCGTCCTCCTGCGACAGGCCCGCCTTGCGCCCGAGCACGAGCAGCGCGGCCTCGGTGGGGTCGCCCTCGATCTGCCACGCCCCGTCCACCTCGAGCAGACCCGCGTCGTTGCACAGCACACCGGCCCGCACAGCCAGATCCAGGGACGGCGCCGATGCCCGATCCGTGACGGGGTCGTCGCCGACGGTCAACGTCCCGATCGGGGCATAGCCGATTCCACCGACGTCGACGTGGTGGTGTGCGCACAGCACTTTCTGCACGGTCATCTCGTTGCGGGTGAGCGTGCCGGTCTTGTCGGAGCAGATCACGGTGACCGACCCGAGCGTCTCGACCGCCGGTAGCCGCCGGATCACGGCGTTGCGCCGAGCCATCCGCTGCACCCCGAGCGACAGGGTGACGGTCATGATCGCCGGTAGTCCCTCGGGGATAGCCGAGGCGGCGAGCGCGACCACGAGGGTGAACATCTGCGCCGGGGATTCGCCGCGCCACACGATTCCGAGCACGAACGTCACGGCGGCAGCGACGAGAATGACCGCGGCCAGCCACCGGCCGAACCGGTCGATCTGCCGCAACAACGGCGTCGACGTCTTGGGGATTCCGGCGAGCAGAGCGTTGATGCGCCCGAGTTCGGTGTGGACACCGGTCGCGGTGACCACACCGTCGCCCTGCCCGAACACGGCGACGGTGCCGGCGTACGCCACCGATGTGCGATCGCCCAGTTCACTGTCGGCGTCCACGGGGTGCGCGGTCTTGTCCACGGGGACGGATTCCCCCGTCAACGCCGCCTCGTCGACCCGGAGTTCACGCACCCGGATCAGACGCAGATCAGCGGGAACCCGGTCGCCGGAGACGAGATGCACGACATCGCCGGGCACCAGGTCCGCGGCGGGCAGATCGACGATCCGCCCGTCCCTGCGCACGCGGGCGCGGGGGGCGAGCATCGCCCGTATCGAGTCGAGTGCGGACTCGGCCCGTCCTTCCTGGATGAACCCGAGCACAGCGTTGATCACGACCGCCCCGAGCAGCACCGCCGTGTCGATCCAGTGCTGCAGGAATGCGGTGATGACCGCGGCACCCAGCATCACGTACAGCAGGACGTTGTGGAACTGTCGCAGCAGCCGCCACCACCAGCGGTCCGACGGGGGACGAGGAAGAGCATTCGGGCCGTGCTCGGCCAGTCGTTGTTCCGCTTCATCGGAGGTCAGGCCGGTCGGCGAGGTATTCAGTCGATCCAGCGTGGCCGTCGTGTCGAGCGCATGCCACTGGTTCATTACCAGAACTTTACCGAAAGTGGACCGCGGGATGGCGATGACCGGCATCACCTCACGCCGGCGCCCTGCCCTGCCCCGCCCCGTCCGGGGTCTGTCAGGCGGCGGTCAGGATCAGAACCGCCGCCGCGAGTGCGAGCGTCGCGACCGTCGCAGCCATGACGACGTTGCGCCACCAGTGCTGCCCGGCCGTTCCCCGCGCGAAGCGGCGGACCCTGGAACGGTGGCCCGCGCCCGCGGTGACGAGCAGATACAGCGCCGGGGCCAGGCACAGCAGCCCGATCACCACGACCGCGGCATCCGGACCCGGTACGAATCGCATGAATCCGAGGGCGACCCCGCCGAGCACCGCCGCGGTGCGCAGCCACGCGAGGCTGGTGCGTTCCGGCTGCAACCCGGGGTCGTCGTGGATCGGACGGCTCATACGAGGATCGCCACGGCGAGCACCAGCGCGGCCACAGCGAGCAACGCCGCCAGCAGAAACGCCGCCCACGGCGCAGACAGCGGCCGCGCGGCACGCATGGCCTCCTCGACGCGCACCCACCGGATCAACGCACCGATCACCAAGACCGCCGCGAACACCAGCAGCACACACACCACGCTCGTGCGCACCACGGAACTCAGCACGTCCCCACCGAACGCTTCGAGCCCGACCGCAGCCGCGATGATGCCCAGCGACGTGCGAATCCACGCCAGAAACGTGCGTTCGTTGGCGAGGGTGAACCGCGGGTCCGGTTCGGTGCCCTCCCGCAGCCCTCTCGGCCGCCAGTCCCCTCGTGCCCTCACAGTGATGGACTCTAACCTCGGTGCGGAAAACCGGGACGGATTCAGCCGACGACGAGATCGGTGCCGCGAGCCTCGATCGGTCGCGTCTTGAGCGGCCGCTTCGCCGGTCCCTGCGCAACCGTGCCGTCGAGCCGGAATCGGCTTCCGTGGCAGTTGCACACGATCTCGTCGCCCTCCACACCGCTGATGTTGCAGCCGGAATGGGTGCAGATCGCGACGAACGCGTGAAAATCACCGGCAACCGGCTGCGACACGACCAGACGTTTGCCTTCGATCATCACGGCGCCACCGACCGGCACATCCGCGACGGCCGCGACGACTTCGGCGTCCGGACCGGGCGGGGCGGTCGTCGTCGCAGCGGATTCGCC
>NZ_JBAQXC010000119.1:0-7914 GCF_049299235.1 Rhodococcus sp. (in: high G+C Gram-positive bacteria)
CGCTTACACAGCCGCCTCGGGTACGTCAGCCCCGACGCGTTCGAGGCGGCCTACTACGCTCAACCATCGACTCCCCAACCGGAGATGTCGCCAGCATAGGAGCGGCCAGAAACCCGGGTCGGTTCACCCCGGACAGATAGGGGTCTTCGGAGAAGTACTCGAAGTTGCGTCCGGCGATCGTGGTGCGGTGCAGACACACGCCCGGTCCTTCCAGCACGTGCTGGCCGAGCGTCGCGGCTTCCGAACCGATGACGTCGCCGTACGCGCGGGCCAGTTCCGGATCGAAACCGGCCGCCACACCGATGGCCATCGGCAGGGACGTCGCGGGTGGGCTCGGCATACCGTCGCCCATGCCGACGCCCACCGGCCCGTTGGTCACCCGGAACCGTGGGATGCCCAGTTCCTCGATCCCGGCGACGTGCCGCTTCACCTGCACCTGCGATGCGAGTTCGTCCATCGCATCCGGGGATTCCGCGAGCTTCGCCGCTAGGCCGTAGATGTCGATCGTCTCCATCGCACCGTGCAACTGTGCGACCTTCTGCTCCACCGTCATCGCCCGAACGAGCCGCTCGGCCCGCTCGTGCGGCGACAATGGTGCCCCGTGCCAGGGAAATCCGGTGTCGGTCATGGGGCCTCCTTGTGCGCGGCCGGCGCTCGTCGCGATGCTACAACCGCGGGGCGCTGCCGCGGCACGGTTCGCGGGCGCAAGCGAACAGCGAAACCCCATCTCGGCAGCTGCCGGTACCGTCGCACCATGTACGTCACCGATCTCGAGCACGTCCTCTACTTACCCGAGGACGCGCCCGGCCCTGCCCGGCGACTCGCCGAACAGACGTGGGCCATCGTCCGTGCCGCCACCACGGGTGCGGCAGCGACCCGGTGGGTCAGTGCCCTGCCGTGCCGTCGCAGGCCGGGTCACCGCCCGTGCCCGGGCCGGATCGTCGTGTTCCGCGGCGATCCGCCCCAGCCCATCGAATGGGTCTGCTCGTCCTGCGGCGACGACGGGATGATCTCCCACTGGGCGGGATCGCCGTTCGATCTGCACGGGATCGGGCCGGACCCCGACCTGCCCACGTATCCGGTCACGGTGTCCGACGCGACCCTCACCGCTCTCCGCGGCATCGACCTGCTCGACGTCGACTGCGAGCACGCAGTGTTCGCCGCCCGATTCGACGACGGACACTGCGTGCTCCCGGTGAGCGACGATGTCCTGGACGAGATCGTCAATTACGTTGCCGGCGAAGCGAATAACGAATCCGATCGGCGACGCCGCCGACGCCTCGATGCCGCATACGACGAACTGGTTGCGGCGCAACAGAATTTGCCGGAGCCGGAAACACGTGTGCCGTCGTCCGGCCTGCCCGAGATCGACGTCGTGCGGGTTCAGCGCTGGTGCGCGGCCCGCGTCCCCGAACGCGTCCGCCACCAGGTTCGTGTCGAATGTGACGTCACAACAGAGCATGTGACCATCGTCGAATGCCGCGCGCCGCGGAATCCGGAGCAGAACCCGGACTGGACTCGCACACCCGTCGCGCGGCTGCGCTACACCGGTGAGCAGGCAACCTGGACGCTGTACTGGCGCGACCGCGACCTGCGCTTCCACCGCTACGACCAGGCGCCGCCCACCCGATTCGTCGACGAACTGCTCACCGAACTCGACCGGGACCCGACCGCCCTCTTCTGGGGTTGAGTCGACGCCCGGCACCCGCAGCGCACCGCCCGGCCGTGCTCGTCGTCGGCGAGCCACCCGTATTCGTCGCACCGGCCGCATCGCGGTGTCGGTACCGCGCGCGCCGGGAGTTCCCGCCACATCGGTAGCCACGCCTGCACGAATCGGGCCGGGGACTGCGGTTGATGCTGGGCGCGGGCGGACGCGACGAGCGCATCGACGCCGCACCGGTCGATCAGCCGCGACACCTGGGCGCATCCGTCGGCGTCGAGTTTGCGGAAGCTGGCCGTCAACCCGGCCGTGCGGAGTTCGGCTGCGAGCCGGGTGAGTTCGCCGTCGTCGTATGCCGCCGCCGCGGGTGTGCCCGGTGGGCACGCCGACGTCCTGCGCGTCCCCGACGCGCACGAGCGTGCAGCGGTCTTCTTTTCGGGTTCAAGGACGGTTCGGGTGACACCGGTGTCACCCCGTGGCCCCGATCCTGTCACCCCGTGCGGGGCCGGACTGTCACCCCGTGGCCGGGCACCGGGTGACGGCTGGTCGCCCCGTCGCATGAGCAGCCGGTAGCAGGTGGGCCGGCGATCGGCCCGGCGGATTTTCGCCGCGACGATCCGCTGATCCCCGAGCGTGATCACTCCGAGTTCGAGGAGCGCGGCCAGGCACCGTTGCGCCTGACGTTCGCTGACGCGCGCGTAGGCGGCGAGGGTCCGCACCGACGGGTAGGCGTCGTCGCCGGTGTCGGAGGCGTGGTTCGCCAATCCGACGAGGACGATCGTCAACGCCGCCGCCGACGGCATCCCGGCGGGAGTGGGGGAGGGAATGTCGGCTTCCTTGAGCGCCCAGGCGAGCGCTTCGATGCTCACAACCGCCCCTGGACACGGACACGGGCATGGGTATGCTGACGCATGTTCGACTCCTGTTTAGTCGGACATCCGGTCCGTCGCGAGGGCCTAATCTCGCGGCGGACCTTCAATTTCGGGTCATCACCTGCGTGCGTGATGATTGCCCGACATCCTGCCATCGCGCCGCACAGCGGGTCAACGGCGAAACGCCGTGTGGTCGTGGTGCGCGGAGGGTGCCGCTTACGCGCCCTGCCACACCGTGTCGAACGGGGTGTGCGCCGAGACCCGGGCCTTGATGCCGTTCGTCACGAAATCCTTTGCGGCCTTGACGGCCTCGGCAACGTCGGAACCCTTGGCCAGTTCGGCGGTGATCGCCGCGGCCAGGGTGCAGCCGGCACCCGAGACCCGCTCGTCGCCGACCTTCGGCGCCGTGAGCAGGGTGACCTCGGTGCCGTCGAAGAACACGTCGATCGCATCGTCGCCGGGCAACTCCACGCCACCCTTCGCGACGACGTACTGCGGTCCCAGGTCGTGGATGCGCCGCGCGGCCTCCACCAACTCGTCGACGGACGAGATGCTGTCCATGCCCGACAAAGTTTTTGCCTCGAACAGGTTCGGGGTGATCACCGTCGCGTACGGCAGGATCTGAGACCGCAGCGCATTGTCGGTGTCCAGCGCGGCGCCGGGCTCCTGACCCTTGCAGATCAACACCGGGTCGAGCACCACGTGCCGCCAGTTCTGCGTACCGAGCCCCTCGGCGACCACGTCGATGGTGGCGGGTGTGCCCAGCATGCCGATCTTCACGACGTCGAGGTCGTGGGCGGCGGTGGCCGCTTCGATCTGCTCGGCGATGACCTCGGCCGGCACGGGAAAGAAGCGGTGACCCCAGTTGTTCTTCGGATCGAACGAGACGATGCAGGTGGTGGTGCCCACCCCGTACACACCGAGCTGCTGGAACGTCTTGAGGTCGACCTGCAGGCCGGCGCCCCCGGTCGCTTCGGAACCGGCGATGACGAAAGCAAGGTCGACCACTGAGGTGTTCTCCGTTCGGACAGGGATCGCGGACGAACCGCGACGATCGGTCGGTACACAGGTTAACAACCGGCCGATCTGCCATGTCGTCGGTGTTCCGGCAACTCGGCCGAGACGGACAGCCCCGGCCCGGCCGGGCGAGCGGCCGTAGCTGCGGGGCTGACACATCCGTTTCGGGTCAGGGAGTCGGCGTCCCCGGGGTGGGGGGCTTCGGTGCCGGCGCCTCCGACTTGGGCGGATGGGGCGGCTTCGGGGGCTGGGGCTTCGGGGGCTGGGGCGGCTTCGGGGGCTGGGGCTTCGACGCCGGGGACTTCGGCGGAGTCGACGATTCTGCCGAAGGTGTCTGTGTCGAAGGCGTCAAGGCATCGACGGCAGCCCGGGCCTGCGGGACGGATTCCTTGATCGCTTGCGACGCCTCGGCTACCTTGCTCTGCACCGGTTCGCTGTGCCACAGCTCGGCGGACTGCCCCTTGATCTTCTCGTATGTTCCCCGGCCGGCTCGCGTGCCGAGAACGAAGCCGGTCGCGGCTCCCGCCGCGAAGATCAGTACTCGCATCATGGTGAACTCCCATTCCTGTCGCTTCTCCCGACGGGACTACCCATCGCGGGCGCGATCCACACCGCGGTCGGTGTCCGGGCGTCGGCGGGGAACGTGGGTTTCTGCGCAATCGGCCGGAAAGCGTGCAGCTAGGGTGAGCGCCATGACGGCGTTCGACAACCTCGACGACTATCTCGCGCTGCCCCGCATCACGGCACTGGCGCTGTCCCCCGACGGCAGCCGCGTGGTGATCACCCGATCCACCCTCGACGACAAGGCCACCGCGTACGTCGGTGCCCTGTGGGAACTCGACCCGGACGGGCAGCGTCCGGCGCGCAGGCTCACCCACGGCGCGAAAGGCGAGTCGAACGCGGTCTTCACCGCGGCGGGCGATGTGCTGTTCACCGCCGCGCGCGGCGCCGACGACGACCCGGCGTCGTTGTGGCGGCTGCCCGCCGGTGGGGGGGAGGCCGAACAGATCGCGCACCGCGCGGGTGGTGTCACCGCCGTGCACGCCGCGACCCGCGCCGATCGCATCGTCGTGACCGCACCCGTGCTGGGGCACACCACCGAGGACGACGAGCGACTGCGCACCGCCCGTAAGGACGCGAAGGTCTCCGCCGTCCTGCACTCCGGCTATCCGGTGCGCTATTGGGACACCGACCTCGGCCCGGACCGTCCGCATCTGCTGTCGGTCGGCGCCGACGGCGCCCTCGACGACCTCACACCCGGTATCCGGGATTCGCTGCGCAATGCGGCGGTCGACATCGCCGCCGACGGAAGTTTCGCCGTCACCATGTGGTCGGTACCGGGCCCGCTCGCGTCGCGCCGCACCACCCTCGTCCGGGTCGACCTCGGAACCGGTCTGCGTACCGCGCTCGTCGACGACGAACACGCAGATGCCGTCTCGCCGCGAATCTCCCCCGACGGCACCCGCGTCGCCTTCCTCCACGAAACCGTCACCACCGCGGAGGAGCCGCCGCGAATCACGGTGCGCGTGTGCGATGTTCGCACCGGGGACGTGACCGATGTGACCGCGGACTGGGACCGGTGGCCCACGTCGCTGGTGTGGCTGCCGGACGGGTCCGGGCTGCTGCTCACTGCCGACGATCGCGGCCGCGCACCGATTTTCACGCTCATCCTCGGCGACGACGCGCCGGTTCCGCTCACCACCGACGACGCCGCCTACAGCGACGTCGCGGTCGCGCCGGACGGCCGGTTCGGGTATGCGCTGCGGTCGTCCTACGCGGAGCCGCCGCACCCGGTACGGATTGCCTTGGCCGGCGCCGACCGCGGCTCCGTCGTGCCGTTGCGGGCGCCGAGCGACCTGCCGGAGCTGCCCGGCCGGCTCACCGAGGTGCACGCCACCGCGGTCGACGGCACACCGGTGCGCGGGTGGTTGGCGCTGCCCACCGGCGCCGGCCCCGACGCGCCCGTTCCGTTGCTGCTGTGGGTCCACGGCGGGCCGTTGAACTCGTGGAACACGTGGTCGTGGCGGTGGAACCCGTGGCTGCTCGTCGCCCGCGGCTATGCGGTGCTGCTGCCGGACCCCGCACTGTCCACCGGGTACGGTCGCGACTTCGTGCGGCGCGGCTGGGGCCGCTGGGGGCAGGAGCCGTTCACCGATCTCATGGCGATCACCGACGCCGCCGAGGCGTTGCCGGAGATCGACGCGGAGCGCACCGCCGCGATGGGCGGGTCGTTCGGCGGGTACATGGCGAATTGGATTGCCGGGCACACCGACCGGTTCCGTGCGATCGTCAGCCACGCGAGCCTGTGGGCGCTGGACCAGTTCGCGCCAACCACCGACGCCGCGTGGTATTGGCAGCGGGAGATGACGCCGGAGATGGCGGTGGAGAATTCGCCGCACCTGTATGTCGATGCCATCGTCACTCCGATGCTGATCATCCACGGCGACAAGGACTATCGCGTGCCGATCGGGGAGGCGCTGCGCCTGTGGTACGAGTTGCTGTCCGAATCCGGGTCGCCCGCGGACGACGACGGCGCCACCGTCCACCGCTTCCTGTATTTCCCGAGCGAGCACCATTGGGTGCTCAGCCCGCAGCACACCGCGATCTGGTATCGGACGGTGGAGGCGTTCCTGTCGGAGCATGTGCTGGGCCGGCCGATCGACCTGCCGGAGTTGCTGGGCTGAGCGTGGTCACCACGCGGGGCGGAGATGGCCCGGTGTGACGACGGTGCGGAGTGCGCCGCCCAGCGCCGCGAACGTGGCCGGGTCGAGTTGCTGCTGCCACTGCGCGACCGCGTCTCGTGCCGCGTCGTCGGCGGCGCGGGTGCAGGCCCAGCCGTGGGGGGTCAGGCGCAGCAGGCGGGCGCGGGCGTCGGCGGGGTCCGGTTCGCGGGTGATGTAGCCGCGGTCGACGAGTTGGTCGACGAGTTGCGCGGCGGCCTGTTTGGTGACGCCGAGGTGGTCGGCGAGGTCGGAGGCGGTGGTGTCGCCCGCGCTGATCCGGGCGAACGCGAACCCGTGTGCCGGCCGTACGTCGGTGAATCCTCTTTCGGCGACGCCGCTTTGGATGGAGTCGACGAGTTGGGTGGCCGCGCGTAATACCAAGGCGGGGAGGTCGGGGGCGTCGGGCATGAATCCATCTTGACAGGAAGGTCAAGAAGGCTGACCATATAGACAAGCAACTTGACTATATGAAGGGAACGACCATGACGATCCTCGGATCCGCCGACGCCATCGAGTTCGACGCGCACGGCAGCACGTTCGACTCCTACGTGGCCTCCCGAAACAGTGCGCAACTGTGCGCCTGGAAGCTCACCGTGGCACCCGCATCGCACGGCGTCGCCCACCGCCCGAGCCGCGACGAGATCCTCCTCGTACTCGACGGAACGCTCCACATCACCATCGACGGAACCCCCAGTAGCGTCGAACCGGGGAATGTCGTGCTCGTGCGGGCCGGCGCCGAGGTGATCGTCGACGGCGGCCCACAGGGCGCCCACGTGTGGGTCACCACCACCCCCGGCCTGACCGCCACCCTGGCCGACGGGACGCGGCTCACCCCGCCCTGGGCGCAGTGACCGGCGGCACGTGCTAGATAGGATGCCGTGACGACGAATGCGAGCCCCCGCGCGGCCACCCCGACCTGGTGGCAGGTCACGGCAGGCGTGGCGGTGCCGCTCCTCGTGGCCGCCGTCTGTCTGGGTCTACTGACCGTTGCGCTCCAACCGATCGCATCGTTCGTGCTGGTAGTCATCCTCGGCTACGCCCTCGTCGGACTCGGTGTGGTGTGGGCGGCGCTCGCAATGGTCCGGCTGTGGTGCTACCGCCCCGACCGCCGCATCTGGATCGCCCCGGCGCTCGTCGCGGCGACCGCGGCCCTGGCCGCGCTCGGCGTGCCCTCGTGGGTCGGGTGGCAACTGTCGAAGAGCGAACTCGACCGGTACGCCGAAACCTGCACGACCTCGTACGAGGACATGCGCTTCGGCGCCTACGAGGTGTACATGGTCACACCGCGACCCGACGGCTGCCACTTCTACACCGAGGGCGGACTGTTCGACGCCGTCGGTGTCGCGCACCTCCCGGGCGGAACCGACCAGATCGGACCGCCGGTGACGGAAGGCGACATCGGATACGAGCACCTCGACGGCGACTGGTACCGGTTCACCGAGATCGTCTTCTGACCGAACCGGCCGGTGTCCCCGCGAGACGGGGGCTGCCGGGGCGATTTGTACCCGCCACCTAAGAGTGCATCTGAAAACTCCGGGTCGAGGGTCAAGCAGAACGGGCAAGCCGACGTGACATCGTGGCGATCATCGCGACGTGGACCATCGCCTCATGATGATCGGGTCGGGTCTCGTAATCCCGGACA
>NZ_JBAQXC010000120.1:0-9757 GCF_049299235.1 Rhodococcus sp. (in: high G+C Gram-positive bacteria)
ATCAACGGGTCTCCGGCACGCAGCGGCAGCAACTCGGGGGGCGGTGTGGTCGAGGTAGGCGATGGCGCCGCGGCGGGGTCCGGAACCGCGCAGGGCGGCGGTGATGTGCGGCCAGGGGTGGGGTGCGTGCAGGGTCGTGCCCATGCTCGGCACGGTAGCGAACGCCGACGGGGTCCACGGCGCGGATGCGCGCCGAGAAGGGGCCTGGCGGTTGGTGCGGGTGGGGTATCGACCTGCCGTCCTTCTCGGCCGGGCCACCTGGGGCACACTGTGCACGGGCAGTATGGGGTGCGGGCGGTTCGCCTACGGCCGAGCCGGTGGATCGAGGAGCGCGAATGTACGGAGTGTGGATGAGCCGGGAGCTTTTCTCGGTGCCCGGATCGAACCCGGCCGCGACCTCGGTCGATGTGCACGCCCTCGCCGATGCGGCGCGCTGCGACGGTGGTACCGGTCGGGGTCCGGCGCCGGTCATCGCCGAACTCGTCGCCGGCGGCTGGCAGTTGGTGTTCTTCGCCGAACTGGACGGGTTGCGGGAGATCACCCGCGGGCAGGGCCGCAAGTACGAGGGTGTGCGTGCGGGCCGGTTGCGCTGGTCCTCGACCATGCGCGTCGTTCCTTCGGTGTCGGAAGCCAGCGCGCCGACACGCGACCTCGACGCTCCTGTATCCCGGACCGGGCCGGAGTCGTGGTGATGCTCGCCGACGATGCGCCGCCGCCCCTAGACTCCATATGGGTTATTAGGACGTAGTGCAGGCGGGTCGGGTCGTGTGCGGGATGGGGGCGTAGGTGGCATCGACGACGACCACGCAGCGCTGCGCGACGGCAGGATGCGACCGGCCGGCTGCGTTCACCACGCGATCGAAACCTGCTTGGTGCACAGGCTGTCTCGACGAGATTCTGCGCGCCGGTGGCCTCGAGCCGCCGGAGCCGTTCACGGCGCCGGCGACCTGGTGGTTGACCACCTGCCGCAGCTGTGGGGTGAGGTCGCATTACCGCCTCGACTACATCGTGGGCAACAACGCTGCCGGGATCGCGACGTGCCGGGCGTGTTTCTGGAAGCAGCGGGCAACCGACGTGCGCTCGGAGCCGTGGATGGAGTTCGACCGTGTGATGCTCGATCTGCTGCGCCGTTATCCGCCGGTGGACATCTTGCGTGCTCACCCGACGCCGCCGGTGCGCCGGTTCCTCGAGCAGAAGTGGTGGCCGATCGACCGCATCACCGGCTATCTCGACGAACGCGACCTCGACCTGGTGGACCCGCTCGGGGGCGTCCACGACGACCACGACCCGGTTCTGGCTCGGTGCCGACGGTGCGGCCGGATCAGCGCGGCCCGGTTCACCGATTTCGGGTCGGGCTGCACCTGTTCCCGCAACCGGCGTTCCTCCGATCCCTCGAGTCCGCGTCCGGGTCGGGTACTGCTCGCGGAGTCGGACTCTGAGGCTGTGCAGTGGTGGGATCACGACAGCAACGAGACGTCGGTGTTCGAGACGGTGACGGTGCGGGCCCGCCGCACCTGCAACTGGCAGTGCCCCGATTGCGGGTTCCAGTTCGCCGAAAAGGTCTGCGTGATGACCGAGCGGCCACGATGCCCGGACTGCGAGGCACGCACACGGGAGGCGCGGGAGGCCGACGACGAGAAATGGAAGCGCACACCGGTCGCTGACGTGCCGGAGCTGGCCGGGGCGTGGTCCGACGACAACGACGACGATCCTCGGCGCGTGATGGTCGCCGGTAGCGGGAAGGCCTACAAATTCCGTTGCGCGAATGGGCATCATCCCCGCATCAGACCAGCGCTGTTCCTGACCGCCGGCTGCCCACACTGCCGCGGCACGAAGACCGCGACACACACCAAGTCGGTGGCCGAGCTGCAACCGGAGCTCGCCGCGCAGTGGCACCCGACCCGCAACGGCAAGCACACACCCGAGAACGTGGTGTGGAACTCCGAGCGGGTGATGTGGTGGAAGAGCAACTGCTGCGGCCACGAATGGCCGGAGTCGGTCCGCAGCCGCGACGGCGGACAACGACTCCGGTGTCTGTCCTGCCACACGATCCTCGGATCTTTGGCCTGGCACGATCCCGGGCTGGCCGCCGAATGGAGCCCGGCGAACCCGGTCACCGCCTGGCATGTCCGCCCACACGCGTCGCTGCCGTTCGTGCCGCAATGGAGCTGCGTCACCAACCCCGACCACGTGTGGAACGCACCGGTGAGCAGTCGCTCGAACGGCGCCGAATGCCCGGAGTGCCGGCAGGCCGGCAAATCCCGTGTGGAACTCGATCACCACGCCGCAGCACTCGCGATCTTCGGAAATGCCCGCTCCGGAATTACCATTCAGCATGATGCGTTCATCTCACGCCGCTCGTGGACGACGGACATCAGCGTTGAGCACCAGGGGCGGACGGTGGTGATCGAGTACGACGGCGCCTATTGGCATCGTGCGGACGCGAAGATCCTCGTCGACCAGCGCAAGAGCCTGGACCTGCTCGCGGCCGGCTGTATGGTGGTGCGCCTGCGGGAAGACGATCTGCCCAGTCTCGGGATCGAGCACCCGCGATACCTCGAGATCCGGGTGCATTCGACGGCGCCGCGGCCTCGCATGGTCACAGATGGCATTCACGACTGGGTGAACGCGCTACCGCCCTGCTCGTAGACGGTGCCCATCCGGGCCTGAACAGGGGACACGGGCCCGGTTACCCACGGCCGCTGACACCCCACCCCCCCTGCAGCCCGCGACCGAACCGCCACGCCGGCGCGCGGCAGACCCTCGCAGGGGGCATGTCATCGACGCAGGTGGATCTGCTGAAACACCCACCGCGCGGCGTGATGGCGTCACTGAAGTGCGCGCGGCGATGCCGCTGCCGGATATGGCCTTGGAACGCGTGGAGGATGGCCGCCGCTGGTCACAGCTTCCGCAACTCCAGCAGTGCCGTGCGCAGGCTCGGGGAGACGATGTGGTGGTCGTGGTGCAGGCGGGGGTGGGGTGATCATGTTCGGCGAGGGTGCGCGCGGCGTCGGGCATCGGTCGGGGGTTGAGGTCGACCATGGTGCACCGTGCACCGGTTGGTGAAGAACTCGGACCGATGTCTTGACGCTCTTGGCCGACAGAGACGAGGGAGGTGTACTGGCCGTCGTGAACGTCGCTTCGGGGAGTTCCGAAGCCGGGCGTCGTCGATGACAGTGGCTCGGGCAAAGGGTGGCGTGGTGCGGTCTCACTCTCGTTTGAGTTGTGCGACAACGAGATGCAGTGCGGCGGTGGTGGAGACCGCGACGTCGGCCTCGAGGCGGCGCCGGGCGCTTTCGGCCATCGCCGCGGCGACCTGTTCGCTGACCGCACCGTGGGTGGCGATCATCTCGACGGGTACGTCGATCAAGCCGGTCTTGGCGCCGTTGGAGTACGAGACGACGCCGCCGGTGACATAGGCCGACGATCCGGGGCGGGCGGTGAGACGCGCAGCGACGAGTCCGCCGGTGCACGATTCCGCCGTCGCGATCATCCGTCCGTCGAGGGCGTCGATCAGATGGTCGTCGATGGTGGAGCCGTCGGTGGAGAAGACCTGGTGTCCGTGGTGTTCGGTGAGAACGTCGAGGAGACGGTGGTAGACGTGCGCGTCGCCGGAGGCGAATCTGGTGACCATGTCGAGTTCGCCGTGTCGAAGGCAGGTGGTGATCTCGAGCCGGTCGAGGCCGGCGATGTCTGCTTCGGCCCGGCGCAATGTCTCGGCGAGGTGCGCCTTGGCTTTGTCGGTGAACCTTGGCGCTGAATGTCGGTCAATCTCGACGGCGGTCAGGCGGTGGGGGATTTGATGTCGATGAAAGTCGGCGTCACTGAGTCAATGCCCCGGGCCGGCATGGGGGCAGCCATGGGCTCGGCGCGCGTGCGATCGATCACGAATGCCTCGCAGTTACTTGGGCGACGCCGGTCGGTCAGTCCTGGCAGGTGTCATCGAGGCTGGTCAGCAGGGTGCGCAGCAGGCTTGCCAACCGGGCCTGCTCGCCCGAGGTGAGTCCGGCGAGGATCTGTTTTTCGTTGGTGATGTGGTCGGCCACGGCGTGGTCGATGAGATCCCGCCCGAGAGGGGTCAGTGTGATCAGGGTGACTCGGCGGTTTGCCGGGTCGAGGTCGCGGGTGACGAGGTTCTTGGCGACCAGGCGGTCCACTCGGTTGGTGATTGCGCCGGAGGTGACCATGGCGGCCTCGGCGAGGGCGCCGGCCGACATTCCCGTGATGTCGGCGCTGCGGCGCAGAGTGGCCAGAATATCGAACTCGCCTGGTTGTAGTCCATGATCCGCGAAGACGGTGTGCAGTCGCTTTTCGACTATGCGCGATGCCCGCGACAGGCGCCCGAGTACACCCATGGGGGTGGTGTCGAGGTCGGGGCGGGCCGTCGACCACTGCTGAAGAATCACGTCGACTCGATCCACTGATCACCTCACTGCTGAACTGTTTGACGTTAACGTATCAGTGTGCCTAATCTTCTCAACGTTCAATAGTTCAATGTTAAGGAGTGTCGATGCTTCGTGGAGCACGATCGGGCCTGATCGCCTCGACGGCAGTCGCACCGCTGAGTTGGGGCACGACCTACCTGGTCACCACGGAGTGGCTGCCCCCGGACCGGCCACTGCTCTCGGGTGCGTTGCGCGCGCTTCCAGCGGGTCTGATCGCAGTCGCGCTGGCACGCCGTCTGCCGCATGGCCACTGGTGGTGGCGAGCGGCACTGCTCGGGATCCTGAACATCGGCGTGTTCTTCGCGTTGCTGTTCGTCGCGGCATACCGACTGCCCGGCGGGACGGCGGCGATCCTGGGTGCGACCTCGCCGCTCGTCGTCGCCGCGTTGGCATCGGTGTTGCTGCACGAGCGACCCGGACGGCGGCGGGTGGGCTGGGCAATCGTCGGGATCGCAGGAGTTGGGTTGATGGTCTTGCAACCCGGGGCACATCTCGACCCATTCGGTGTCGCGGCGGGTCTCGGCGGCACGGTATCGATGAGCGCAGGGATTGTGCTGACCCGCAAGTGGGGCAACCCTGTCGGCGCGCTCCCGTTCGCGGGATGGCAACTGACCGCGGGTGGCTTGTTCCTGCTTCCGCTCGCATTGCTGCTCGAAGGGCCACCCCCGACACTGTCACTGCCAGCGATCGGTGGATATACCTGGCTCGGGGTGGTCGGAGCGCTGCTCGCCTACACGCTCTGGTTCCGGGGTATCGGCAGGCTGCCGGTCACCGCCGTATCGTTTCTGACGCTTCTGTCGCCGATCGTGGCCGCAGCACTCGGGTGGGCCGTCCTCGGCCAAGACCTCAACGGCACACAAGCGGTCGGCTTGGCGCTGGCCCTGGTCGCCGTGGTCGCCGCCCAAGCGCCGGGCCGTCACCAAGTTCGTTCCACCACCCCACCGGACGAACACCGCGTCTCCGCGCACCACTGAAAGGACTCACTTGTGAAAATCGCCGTCATCGGAGCCTCCGGCAATGTCGGCAGTCGCGTCGTCGCCGAGGCGTTGCGCCGCCGTCACCACGTCACCGCACTGACCCGCGTCGAAATCGACGTCATCGACACCGCCGCGCTGGCACTGCTTCTGTCCGGCCACGACGTCGGTGTCGGCGCCACCCGGCAGCAGCCGGGAGACGAGGGGCGCGCAGCGGCGGTGACCATGTCACTACTCGACGCTCACGCCGCGGCAGGAGTGCGGTTCCTGCTCGTCGGTGGGGCCGGTAGCCTACTCGTACCCGGCACCGACGGCCGGTACGTCGCCGACGACCCGAACTGGGTGCCCACCCATATCCGTGACCTGGCCGCCAGCGCGATCGATCAATTGATGATCTGCCGCAGCCATACTCGTGCGGACTGGACCTACCTCAGCCCCGCGGCCGACATGCAGCCCGGGATACGCAGCGGCGTCTACCGCACCGGCACCGACGAGCTCCTGGTCGACGAACACGGCCACTCCCACCTGTCGATGGAAGACCTCGCCGTCGCCGCCATCGACGAGATCGAACACCCGACCCACCGCAACACGCGATTCACCGTCGCCACGACCGGTTCCCGTCACGAATGATCCAACCGGGCGGGCGCACGTCACCATCACGGGTCGAGTTGTTTGCCGCGATCCGCCGCGATCCGCCGCGATGCACGGCAGGGCATGTCTTCTCGGGAGATTCAGCGGGTCCATCATGTCGGCTGGCGCACGGTGCGGGCCGCGTTGGATTCGGCGTGGCCCGCACCGCGCGCCGAGTATCCGCAGCGGGCGTCGCGCCTGGACCCGTTCAAGGCGGTGACCAACGACATGCTGATCACCGATCTCGATGCGCCCCGCAAGCAGCGACACACCGCGACCAGGATCTTCGACCGGCTGCTGCGGGAGCATGCCGCGTCAGGGATCTCGTACGCGATGGTGCGCCAGTACGTATCCGTTCGTCGCCCGCAGATCCGGGCCGAGCACGGCCGGGTACCGGTGGAGGCGTTCGTGCCCCAAACACATCTACCCGGCCGTGAGGCCGAGGTCGACTTCGGCGAGGCCGCGATCCGGCTCCGCGGCGAACTGGTGACCTGTTACCTGTTCTGCCTGCACATGTCCTATTCCGGCAGAGCGGTGCACCGCATCTCGGCGTCGGCCGGGCAGGAGGCGTTCTTCGAGGGCCACGCGCATGCCTTCCGCGTGCTCGGCGGCGTGGCCGGCCGGGAAAATCCGGTACGACAACCTCAAGGCAGCCGTCGCCCGGGTTCTCGGGTTCTCCCGAGCCCGGGTCGAAGCGGACCGGTGGACGGCGTTCCGGTCCCACTACGACCTCAAGGCGTTCTACTGCCAGCCCGGGATCACCGGCGCCCACGAAAAAGGCGGCGTGGAAGGCCAGGTCGGGTGGTTCCGCCGCAACCACCTCGTTTCGATCCCCGAGGTCGGTTCCCTCGCCGAACTCAACGCCCTGGTCGACCAGTACGATCGGGACGACGAACACCGCCGCATCGGCGGCCGGGCCCACACCCTCGGGCAGGCAGGCATTCGATGCCGAGCGCACGGTGCTCAAACCGCTGCCGGCCGAGCGGTTCGAGACCGGCCGATGGTTCACCCCGCGCGTGGACCGCTACGCCCAGGTCAGTGTGCGTGGCAATAAGTACTCCGTCCCCGCGCGGCTCATTGGCAGGCAAGTCCGGGTCTTGTTGAACGCCTTGAATCGCCACGAGTTCGGTGGAGGCTCAGCTATCTGGTTCCGGCCTCAGCGCGGACCGGTATCTCACCGTAGTCGTCCGCGGTGTGATTCGCCCAGTGGGTCGCCTCGTACTCGGCAGGTGGAACGTGGTCGATCTCGCCATGCAAGCGGCGATGATTGAACCAGTCGATGTACTCGGCGACCGCCCACTCGACCTCTCCAACGCCCCGCCAGCCCCCGCATGGACGCATCACGGGATTGCGAATGCACTCGGCCTTGAACAACGAGTTGAACGCCTCCGCCATCGCGTTGTCATACGAATCACCCTTGGAACCAACGGAAGAGACCGCATCGCACTCGTCGAGGCGCTCGGTGTACCGCACCGCTCGATACTGCACACCGCAGTCGCTGTGGTGAATCAACCCGGCAACATCCTGGCCGGCCCGTCGGCGCGCCCACAACCCCATATCCAAGGCGTCGAGGGCCAGATCGGTGCGCATCGACGTCGAGACCTGCCAACCGACGATCATCCGGGAAAACACGTCGAGGACGAATGCGGCGTAAACCCACCCCGAGTGCGTGCGAATGTAGGTCAGGTCCGCCACCCACAACACGTTGGGTGCGTCGGCGACGAATCGCCGCTGCACTCGATCTGCCGGCCGCGGAGTCTCGGCGCCGTCACTGTGTGTGGTCTTCCGACCTTTCAATCGGGGTATTCCCTGTAACCCATCGGTTTTCATCAATCGTTCCACGGTGCATCGGGCCACTGCCATCCCCTTTCGTTTCAGACTCGCATGCACCTTGCGGGCCCCGTACACGCCGAGATTGTCGGCATGAACCTTCCGGATCTCGGACAGAACCTGACGGTCACGCACCGCACGGGCCGATTCCGTTCGTTGGGGACTCAGGTGAGCTCGGACCGTGGACGGAGCGATCTGGGCAGCTGTCTCGCGCAGGGCCGCGCAGATCGGATCGACTCCGTGTTCATCGCGGTGAGCAGCGACGAATTCCACGATCAGCGCTGTGGGCGGTCGATCTCCGCCGCAAAGAAAGCCGAGGCCTGCTTGAGGATCGTGTTCGCCCGCCGCAGCTCGCGATTCTCCCGTTCCAACTGCGCGATCCGTTCGGCATCACTGGTCGTGGTGCCCGGGCGTACGCCCCCGTCGACCTCGGCCTGCTTGACCCAGGTCCGGAGCGCTTCGGGGTGCACACCGAGCTGATCTGCGATCCGTGTGAGCGCTCCCGGTCGTGTCGCCGGATCCTGGCGGGCTTCGACCGCCATTCTCGTTGCTCGTTCCTTCAGCTCAACGCTGTACTTCCGTGGTGCTGCCATGCTCTCCATCCTTCACAGGTTCGAGAGCCTCCGACAGACCCGGGGCGATTCAGTCCGACGGCTTAACGCACTCCTAGCTTTGCAGAGGTCTGGCAACTCCGGTAAATAGCATTGCATAACGAGCGGAGAGATTTTCATGTCACAGGATGGACTGGCACGAACGCTGGCAGCATTGAAGTCTGACTGGAACGTGGCTCGGCACGATGCCAATGGTTGGCCGCAGTTCCTGGAATCGGTCCAAGTGTCGGGGATTCGGGGATGGACCGGGCAGCAGGTCGAGTTTCGGTTCCCCGTGGTCGCAGTCTGTGGCGAGAACGGATCGGGTAAGAGCACTGTCCTGAAAGCTGCCGCCACGGTGTACAGGTCGTCAGGTAAGGGCAGCGGTACGCAGACCGTCAATCCGGACGACTTCTTTCCGTCGACTCCGTGGGAGACAGTGTCAGGAGCATCAATCGAATACACGGTCCGGCGGGGTTCGAGCGTTACTACCGAGAAATTGCGTAAGCCGACGAAGCGTTGGCGAGGCATGACCGACCGATTCCAGCGTGATGTGTACTTCCTGGACATCTCAAGGACCCAACCCATCGACACGCTGATCGGTTACGGACGGGCGGTACGTGACTCGATCAATTCGAACGGACAGAGTTCCGCGCTGAGTTCTGCCTCGGTTAGCGTTCTCTCACGGGTCATGAGCCGCGCCTACACGGATGCTTCCTTCAAAAAAGAAGCAGGTAAGGCGGTGGGAATTCTTGGTACGGAAGATCGTACCTATTCCAACTATCACCAAGGAGCTGGCGAAGACGCCACATTCGATCTGATGGAGATCCTTGAGCAGGCAAGGCGAAACTCGCTCATTATCATCGATGAAGTTGAGGCATCGCTTCACCCGCGTGCACAGCGGCGACTCGTCACGGAACTAATCGACATTGCGCGCAAGTCTCGTGTTCAATTCATCCTCTCGACGCACTCCGCCTATGTCCTTGAACAGCTGCCCGCAGAGGCTCGAGTCCTGATCCAGAACACCAGAGACGGCGGAAAACGCGTGGTATACGGGGTAAGCCCCGAGTACGCACTTTCGAGTATGGATGACGAGCAGCATGCCGAGCTGACAGTTTTCTGTGAGGACGACTCGGCTCGCATGATGGTCGATACCCTCTTAGAGTGCATCTGAAAACTCCGGGTCGAGGGTCAAGCAGAACGGGCAAGCCGACGTGACATCGTGGCGATCATCGCGACGTGGACCATCGCCTCATGATGATCGGGTCGGGTCTCGTAATCCCGGACA
>NZ_JBAQXC010000121.1:0-22965 GCF_049299235.1 Rhodococcus sp. (in: high G+C Gram-positive bacteria)
GCACGTTGCCGCTCGTCGGGGAGTCGGCGTCGCTACCGCCGGTCCGGGCTCACCGCGGTCGCGGTGAGCTGTGTTCGGTTCCGATCCGAGTTCGGGATTCGGATCACTTCTCGGACATCGGGATTCGCACGCCGCGCTCGCGGGCGGTGTCGATGGCGTGCTCGTAGCCGGCGTCGGCGTGCCGGATGACGCCCATGCCCGGGTCGTTGGTGAGAACCGCCTCGATCTTCTTCGCGGCCAGCTCGGTGCCGTCGGCGATGCACACCTGGCCGGCGTGGATCGAACGGCCCATGCCGACGCCGCCGCCGTGGTGGATCGACACCCACGACGCGCCGGAGGCAGTGTTGACCAGGGCGTTGAGCAGCGGCCAGTCGGCGATCGCGTCCGAACCGTCCTTCATCGACTCGGTCTCGCGGTACGGGGAGGCGACGGAGCCGGAGTCGAGATGGTCGCGGCCGATCGCGATCGGTGCGGACAGCTCGCCGCTGGCGACCATCTCGTTGAACTTCAGGCCGGCGCGGTGGCGCTCGCCGTAGCCGAGCCAGCAGATACGGGCGGGCAGGCCCTCGAAGGCGACCTTCTCACCGGCCATCTCGATCCAGCGCCGCAGGTGCTCGTTCTCCGGGAAGAGTTCGAGGATCGCCTTGTCGGTCGCCGCGATGTCCTTGGGGTCGCCCGACAAGGCGGCCCAGCGGAACGGGCCGAGTCCTTCCTCGAACAGCGGCCGGATGTAGGCCGGGACGAAACCGGGGAACTCGAACGCGCGGTCGTAGCCGGCCTTGCGGGCCTCGTCACGGATGGAGTTGCCGTAGTCGAAGACCTCGGCGCCCTTGTCCATGAAGCCGACCATCGCCTCGACGTGCGCGGCCATCGACGTGCGGGCATCCTCGGTGAACCGGGCCGGGTCCTTCTCGGCCATCGTCTTCATGTCGGCGAAGTCGATGCCGAGCGGCAGGTAGGACAGCGGGTCGTGCGCCGACGTCTGATCGGTGACGATATCGATGGGTGCGTCCATCTTCAGCAGCGCCGGGAAGATCTCGGCGGCGTTGCCGACCAGGCCGATCGACAGTGGCGTGCGGGCATCGCGGGCTTCGACGGCAAGCTGCAGCGCGTGCTCGATGCTGTCGGCCTTGGTGTCGAGGTACTTGTGGGCGATGCGACGGTCGATGCGGGTGACGTCGCAGTCGACGCAGATCGCGACGCCCTCGTTCATGGTGACGGCCAGCGGCTGCGCGCCGCCCATGCCGCCCATGCCTGCGGTGAGGGTGATGGTGCCGGCGAGGGTGCCGCCGAACCGCTTGTCGGCGATGGCACCGAAGGTTTCGTAGGTTCCCTGCAAGATGCCCTGGGTGCCGATGTAGATCCAGGATCCGGCGGTCATCTGGCCGTACATCATGAGGCCCTCGGCCTCGAGCTTGCGGAACTGCTCCCAGTTGGCCCAGTCGCCGACCAGGTTGGAGTTCGCGAGCAGCACGCGCGGCGCCCACTCGTTGGTGCGGAAGACGCCGACCGGCTTGCCGGACTGGACCAGCATGGTCTCGTCGTTCTTCAGGGTCTTCAGGGTCGCGACCATGGCGTCGAACGCGGCCCAGCTGCGGGCGGCGCGACCGGTGCCGCCGTAGACGACCAGGTTGTCGGGGTGTTCGGCAACCTCGGGGTCGAGGTTGTTCATGAGCATGCGCAGTGCGCCCTCCTGCTGCCACCCGAGGGTGTTCAGGTCGGAGCCGCGGGGAGCGCGGACCGGGCGGGCCTCGTGGCCGGGTGAGGTGATGTCCATGAGTGACTCCTGGTGATCGAGACGGTGACGGCGCTGCCTGGACGTGACTGCGGTCCGACGCCGTGTCGTCCGCGGCGCCCAGGTGTTGTGCGCTGGCTCACGTTCTGCAACGATGACTTGTATATTCCTGTCTATACAAGCTCGTGTCAAGAGGCGCTCCACAGAAACCGTCCCGCGCCACGAGGAGTTCGACCCGGAATCCGGACCCGACGACCAGCCGAGTGCAGCGTGGCACCCGGCGAAAGGTTCACCGATGAACACCGTTCCCGCCCGCACCGTCCCCGCCCCCACGATCCCCACCCACACCGACACCCGCGAGATCGACGCCGCTCTCGCCCACATCTTCCGCGAATGGGACCAACGACTACTCGCCGACGCCGCCCCCGCGACACGAGAGCACTACGCACGTCTGCTACCCGGACTCCCCACCGGATACAAGCAGGACGTCGACCCCGAGCGGGCCCGCGCCGACCTCGACGTCCTCGCCGGGTTCGGCGACGGCAGCCTCGGGGTGCGGCTCGTCCCCGACGAGACGGCCCGCGGAACCCACCGGCTGACCCTGTACGTCGGCGGCAGGCCCGCCTCACTCGGTGACCTGATGCCACTGCTGCAGAGCCTCGGTGTGGAGGTATTCGACGAGCGGCCCTACGCGTGGGTCTCGCCGGCGGGCGTCCCGTGCTGGATCTACGTGTTCACGGTTGGCTACCCGATCGCACCGGCCGACGACATCGACGCGTTCGCGCGCCGGTTCGAGGCGGCCGTCGAAGCACTGTGGCTCGGTGCATCCGAACCCGACAGGCTGAACGAGTTGATCGCGCGGGCCGGGTTGCACTGGCGTGAGGTGACCGTCCTGCGCGCATACGCCGAGTTCCTTCGGCAAGGCGGACTGCCCTACGGCAGCACGTATGTCGCCGACGTCCTGTGTCGCTACCCGGCCGTCTCCGCGGCCCTGGTGCGGTGCTTCACCGCGCGCTTCGATCCGGCCCGGAGCACGGAGGACGGCGGCGCGGACGCCGCGACCGCGGTCACCGCGTCGATCGACGCGGTCTCCGGTCTCGACGAGGACCGGATCTTCCGGGCACTGCTCGACGCCATACGGAACACTGTGCGTACCAACCACTTCGCCACGCCGACGCGCGCGGCACTCGCGCTGAAATTCGATTCGCGGGAGATCGGTGCGCTGCCGGAGCCACGTCCTCGCCACGAGATCTTCGTGTACTCGCCGGACGTCGCGGGAGTACACATGCGGTTCGGCGCGGTCGCACGTGGTGGGCTGCGATGGTCGGACCGTCGCGACGACTTCCGCACCGAGGTGCTGGGCCTGGTCAAGGGGCAGGCCGTGAAGAACGCCGTGATCGTGCCGGTCGGCGCGAAAGGTGGCTTCGTGCTCCGGCGGCCGCCTGCCCCCACCGGCGACGCCTCGGCCGATCGCGCCGCCCGGACCGACGCGGGGACGGCGGGCTACCGCCTGTTCATCCGCAGCCTGCTCGATGTCACAGACAACATCGACCGGACCACCGGCGCGGTGATCCCGGCGCCGGGCGTTGTCCGTCGCGACGGCGACGACTCCTACCTCGTGGTTGCTGCGGACAAGGGCACGGCGTCGTTCTCCGACATCGCCAACGAGGTGGCGGCCGAGTACGGCTTCTGGCTCGGCGACGCCTTCGCGTCGGGCGGTTCGGTGGGATACGACCACAAGGCGATGGGCATCACCGCGCGCGGAGCCTGGGAAAGCGTCAAACGTCGCTTCCGTGAATTGGATGTCGACTGCCAGCGCGAGGACGTCACCGTCGTCGGTATCGGCGACATGAGCGGCGACGTCTTCGGAAACGGCATGTTGTGCAGCAAGCACATTCGGCTCGTGGCCGCGTTCGATCACCGGCACGTGTTCCTGGACCCGAACCCCGACCCGGACCGGTCGTACGCCGAACGCGAGCGACTGTTCGCGCTGCCGCGGTCGTCGTGGGCTGATTACGACCGGTCGTTGATCGGCGCGGGCGGCGGTGTGTGGGAGCGCAGCGCGAAATCCGTCCCGGTCGGCGACGAGATCCGGCGCGTCCTCGGACTCGACGGGAACGTCACGGAGATGACCCCACCCGAACTGATCCGGGCGATCCTCCGCGCCCCGGCCGACCTGCTGTGGAACGGCGGCATCGGCACCTACGTCAAGGCATCCACCGAGTCGCACGCCGATGCCGGCGACAAAGCGAACGACGGTGTGCGCGTGGACGGATGCGATCTGCGGGCCCGGGTCGTCGGCGAGGGCGGCAACCTCGGCCTGACGCAAGCGGCGCGGATCGAGTTCGCTCGCACCGGCGGACGAGTGGGCACCGACGCCCTCGACAACTCCGCCGGTGTCGACTGCTCCGATCACGAGGTCAACATCAAGATCCTGCTCGACGACCTGGTCGGCTCCGGTGCTCTCGACTCGCAGTCGCGCACCCGGGTGCTCGCCGGCATGACCGACGAGGTGGCCGCACTGGTCCTCGCGGACAACATCTCCCAGAACGAGTTGATGGGCACCGCGCTCGCCGACGCCGCCGTGATGATCGGCGCGCACGGACGCCAGATCGCGGCGCTCGAGGCGGACGGGGCGCTCGATCGCGCGCTCGAGATGTTGCCGGATACGGCCGCGCTCGCCGCGCGTCACCGGGCAGGTGGAGGCTTGACTGCGCCGGAACTCGCGACCCTCATGGCCCACGTGAAGCTCGACCTGAAAGGTGAACTGCTGGCCGGTGATCTGGTCGACCACGACGTGTACCTACCGGTCCTGCGTGGCTACTTCCCGACGCCGCTGCGCCGCGACCATCCGGATGCGATCGACCGGCACCGGCTGCGCCGCGAGATCGTCGCGACCGCGCTGACCAACCGGGTCGTCGACCACGGCGGCATCACCTACGTCTATCGGCTCGTCGAGGAGACCGGTGCGACGGCGGACGACGCGGTCCGGGCGTTCGGCGTCGTCAGCGACGTCTTCGAACTGCCCGCCCTGTGGTCCCGGATCGCGGCCGCCGACGTGCCGAGCGCGATCGCCGACGAACTGGTTCTGGTGACCCGACGGCTGCTGGACCGCGCGTCGCGATGGATGCTGCACCGGCGGCCGCAACCGCTCGCGGTGAACGCGGAGATCGCGCGGTTCCGTGAGCGCATCGAGACGGCGTCGGCGCACCTCGAGGAATGGCTGGTGGGCGCCGACCGCACCAATCTTCGCGAGCGTACCCGCGCGATCTCCGAACGCGGCGCGCCCGAAGACCTGGTCCGAGACGTCGAGTTGGCGCTCGACCGGTTCGGTCTGCTCGACGTGGTGGAGATCGCCGAGTCGGCCGACCGCGACATCGTCGTCACCGGTGAACTGTACTTCCGGCTGTGCGAGCGGGTCGGTCTCGTTCCGCTGCTCAACGGGGTGTCCGCGCTGGGCAAGGCGAGCCGGTGGGATGCGCTCGCGCGGCTCTCGTTGCGCGACGAACTGTACGACAGCGTGCGGGCGCTG
This sequence comes from Rhodococcus sp. (in: high G+C Gram-positive bacteria), assembly GCF_049299235.1. Classification (GTDB taxonomy): domain Bacteria; phylum Actinomycetota; class Actinomycetes; order Mycobacteriales; family Mycobacteriaceae; genus Rhodococcus. The sequence continues at coordinate 5,268 of NZ_JBAQXC010000121.1, forward strand.
ACACTGGACGTTCTCGCGTCGGCGGTGGCCGGCGACGACACGGACCGGATGATCGAGGAGTGGGAGGAACACAACGAGTCCCGACTGCGGCGGGCGCGGAACACCCTCGCGGAGATCGCCGCGTCCGATCAACACGATCTGGCCGCGATCACCGTCGCGTCACGTCAACTGCGGAACATGGTGAGAACCACCGCTCGGTAGACTTCACCTGCCGTGCCGGATCGAGCGGTGCGTATTGTCCAGGAGCAGAGGCACGCGATGACGGTGGTGGATGTGAACGCGGATCTTGCCGCATTGTTCGCCGGTGCGGGGGGCGATTCCGCGCCCGCCTATGAACGGGTCAAGAAGATGGTGACGGATCAGATCCGTTCGGGCCGCTGGTCGGAAGGCGACCAGTTGCCGTCCGAGAATCAGCTCGTCGTCGCCCTCGGGTTGTCGCGGATGACGATCAACCGGGCGTTGCGCGAATTGGCCGGTGAAGGCCTCGTCGTCCGGATGATGGGCGTGGGCACCTTCGTCGCGGGCACCAAAACCGCCTCGCCGCTGTTCGAGGTGCGCAACATCGCCGACGAAATCGCGCAGCGCGGCCACCGGCATCGCACCGAGGTGATCTTCGCTCGGGAGGAGAAGGGGGACAGCGCCCGCACACACCTTCATGGTGCCCTCGGACCTCGGGTGTTCCATTCGGTGCTGGTGCATTTCGAGGACGACACACCGATCCAGCTCGAGGATCGATTCGTCGATCCCGCACAGGCACCCGAATATCTCGAGCAGGACTTCACCGTGCTCACACCGAACGACTATCTGAGCCGTGTCGCTCCGCTGGTGCGCGGAGAGCACATCGTCGAAGCCGTACTCGCCGACCCGGACGAGTGCGGACTGCTCCGGATCGATCACTCCGAACCGTGCCTGCTGATCCGGCGGCGGACCTGGTCGGACCGTGGGTTGGTGAGTGCGGCCAGGCTTGTGCATCCGGGTTCACGCAACCGGCTCGAGGGAACGTTCGAACGGTGAACCGGTCGCGGACGGGTGGACGGCCCGTCCGCGTCGGTGGTCAGGTGTGGTCGACCCACCGCAGCAGGGCATACAGGAACCGGGTTGCGCCCGGCATGAAGTTGCTGCCGTGGTGGAACATCGGGTCGAGGGTCGTGACGATGAGTCGCCCCGGTGTCGAGGTTGTGTCCTCGTAGAGCATCATGCCCGCATCGTGGGCGTGACCGTCGGTGTCGGGTTCCTCGGACACGACCAGCGGCACCACGTCCGCGTCGGTGCGGAGCAGTCCGTGATGGTGCCAGATGACCGACTTGGTACTCAGATACGCCCACGCACCGTGGTTGTGGCTGCGGGTGCGGATCAACGGATCTTCGCCGCTGAGCCACCACCAGAAGTTGGTCGGGCGGGCTTCCCATGCGACGCCGGGCAGCCAGGTGTGGACGCCGTTTTCGCCGAGCACGACGAGGGTGCCGCCGCGTTCGGCCACCGCCCGGAATGTCGCCGCGTGCCGGGCCACGAGTCCGGGATGCAGGCGGTCGCCGATGATCACGGTCGTGTAGTCGTCGAGGTCGCCGTCGGTGAGGTCGGCCAGGTAGTGGAAGTCCGGTTGGTAGGCGAGCACCGCCGGGTCCTTCATCGTCTGCAGATGCGGGTAGGAGCCGCCGTGGACGATGGCCAGGTTCCGGCCGCGTAGCGGCGCGACATCGGTGCGGGAGAAGGGTTCGGTCGTGGTCATCGCTGTGTCAGCCAATCGATCAGTTGCGGAGTCATCCGTGCGGAGGTGTTCGGGTCGTTGTGCCAGCCGGTCAGATCGTTGCCGCCGTGCACGAGAATCTGGCCGTCCCCGAGCGGGGAGACGAAGTCGAGCGGCAAGCGGTGCCGGCCGATGCGCGTCGTGACGATCGCGGCGTCGGGAATCTTGTCGACGTAGCCGCGCGCATAGAATCCGGTGACGCCCTTACGGACGCTGAGGTCGGCCGGATCGACGCCCACCCACACCGGGTGCGGGTCGCCGAGGGTGATCGCGAGGTCCTTCGGGCCGGTGTATGCGATCTTGCGCCACACACCGAGCCCGGGAAGGAATTCGGTCAGTGCGTGCCCCATCACGGCGATGCGGCCACCGCGGGTGGCGAATTCGGTGAGCAACCCGCGATGCCGTTCGAGGAAGATCTGGTCGACGCCGGCACCGAGGATGAGTCCGCGCACGTCGCTCAGGTCGATCGTGGGTAGCCGATAGACGTCGACGTACCCGACTCGAGGATGGGCGCCGGGCTCGCCGGTGAGGTCGTCCGTGCCCATCGTCACATGCAGGACCGGTGCGATCCCGGTGGAATCACTACCGGCGGGATCACCGTCGGTGGCGGAGCGATGCGCTGTGGCGGGCTGATGGGATCGAGACACGATCACTTCCTTGTGTGCCGGGTCGGTTCGGGCACACCGGGTTCGGGCGTGCCACCGAGCCATCGGAGCAGTTGGGGGAACATTCGGGACCCGGTGTTCGGATCGTCGCCGAACACGGCGAGATCCAGTCCGCCGTGCACGAGAACTTCGCCGGCGCCGATCGGATAGACGTAGTCGACCGGAAGTTCGTGCCGGCCGATGCGGTTGGTGACACGGGCACCATCGGGCAGGGTGTCGCTGTAGCCGCGGGCATAGAAGCCGGAGACGCCGCGTCGGTGGCTGATGTCGGCGCGATCCACTCCTGCCCAGACGGGATGATCCGCCCCGGCCACGATCTGCAGGTCTGCCGATCCCGAATGCGACAGTGGTCGCCAGACACCCAGTCCGGGAAGAAAATTCGTGACAGCGTGTCCCATGACGGCGATACGCCCCCCGGTGCCGGCGAATCCTGCGAGGAGGTCTCGGTGCCGTTCGAGGAACACCTGATCGGCGTTCCCTCCGATCAGCAGGCCCCGCGCTGCGGCCAGATGATCCGCCGAGAGTTCGTAGAGATCGAGATCTACCGACGAGGGGTGCGCCGACGCACCGAAGTCCGTCCCCATCACCAGATTCACTACCGGTGCAACAGATGTCGCCCTCATGCTGCCGACTCCGCTCGCCCGGTCGCTCCGGTCGTGTGACGAACGGCCTGATCGTATCGGGTGTAGAGGACGGTGCGCGGTGCGCCGCGATCGTCGACGACGGCGCTGGCGACGTCGATTCCGTAGAGTTCGGTGAGGGTCTCGTCGGTGACGAGGTCCTCGACCGGCCCGTGCCGGATGTCCTCAGGTGCGCACATCACGATCGCCGAACCCCCGAGATGCAGCGGATGGTCGGGATGGTGGGTCGTGAGCAGGATGCCCATGCCCTCCGCGGCGAGGTCGCGGAGCAGTTCCAGGACCACGGCCTGGTTGCGCAGGTCCAGGGCCGAGACCGGTTCGTCGAGGATGAGGAACGAACACTCCGAGGCGAGTGCGCGGGCGATGAGCACGAGTTGCCGCTGCCCACCGGACAGTTCGGAGAACGCTCGGTGGGCGAGGTCGGCCACACCGACCCGTTCGAGTACTTCGCCGGTGCGCGCTCGGTCGATGCGGCCGGGGGTCGCGAACATCCCGACCATCTTCGCGCGGCCCATGAGCACCATGTCGAAGACGGTGTAGCCGAACGTCGATCCGGTCGATTGCGGGACATATCCGAACGAACCGTCCCGCCGCACGTGCCCTTCGAGGGGATCCGACAGGCCGGCGATGCACCGCAGCAACGTCGTCTTTCCCTGCCCGTTGGGTCCGAGGATCGATGTGATGCCACCGGATCGGATCGTCAGATCGGTGTGCCGGAAAACCCAGTCGCGGTTCGGGTATCGAAAACCCAGATCGTGTACTTCAAGCATCGATGAAGGCCTGTCTGCGAGTGCTCCTGAGCAGGAGGACGAACACGGGGGCACCGATGATCGCGGTGAGAATGCCGATCGGCAACTCCGCGGTACTGATGGTGCGGGACAGCGTGTCGATCACCGTCAGATAGATCGCGCCGAGCGCGAACGTCGTCGGCATCGAGATACGGTGGTCCGGCCCCACCCACAGCCTGGCCATGTGCGGGACGACGAGACCGACCCAGCCGATGACACCGCCGACGGCGACGGCACCCGCCGTCATCAGCGCGACGACGGTCAGCAGGACGGCCCGGAGGCGCCCGGGGTCGATGCCGAGCGACCGCGCGTCGTCGTCGCCGAGGGACAGGATGTTCACCCGCCACCGCAGCGCCAGGACGACGGTAGCACCGGCGAGGATCGGGACGGCTGCGACGAGAACCTTCGTCGCGTTCGCGGTGGCCAGGGAACCCATGAGCCAGAACACGATCGACGGCAGGGTCGTGTACGGGTCGGCGAGGTATGTCACCAGCGAGACGAGGGCGGAGAACAGGGCGCTGACGACGATGCCGCCGAGCACGATCATGAGCAGTGAACCGCCCCGCCCGGTCTTCCCGATCCACATCACGATGCCGAGCGCGACGAGCCCGAATGCGAACGCCCCACCGACCAGCGCTGCGGAGCCGAGGCCGAGCATCATGACCAGCACCCCGCCGAAGGACGCCCCGGACGACACGCCCAGTACCTGCGGGCTCACCAGCGGATTACGGAATACCGCCTGCAGTGCGGCCCCGCCGAGCGCGAGACCGCCGCCGATGAGCATCGCCAGCAGTACCCGTGGCAGCCGGACACTGAGTACGACCTGTTGCTCTGCGTCGGTCCAGGTGCGCGGCAGCGGATATATCTGGTCGATCAGGATGCGGGCGACCTCGTTGACCGGTATCGAGTAGCGACCGAGCGCGAGCGCCGCCATCGCGACACCGAGGACTCCGGCAACGAGAATCACCGAGACCCAGGTGGTATCGCGCTTGTCGGAAACCGGAGCCGCGGTCACCGTGTCATGCGCGGAAGAGGTCATAATTCGCGCTCACGGAGTTGGCGTCGTAGTGAAGGATGTCGTCGATGTCGGCGTCGGTCACGTCGTAGCCGTACAACTGGTCATAGGTGGTCCGGATCCGGGCGCGCAGGTCGTGGTCGGTGCCGGGATGCAGAACGCTGGAGACCCACAGCCACATCAGATTCGATTCGTTGCACGGCGGATCCCAGGAGAAGCCACCGATCGGCGCCTTGTACACCCGGCGTTCACGGACCGCCGACAGTGATGCATAGGCGGGATCGGCATAGATGTCGGCCGGGACCACCTGATCGAAGTTGCCGAGGAACAACACTTCCGGATCCCATTGCAGGATCTGTTCTTTCGTGACGGCGATGCTCGAGCCGCTGCCTGCGGCCAGGCCGACGTTGGTTCCGCCGTTGAGGCCGATCCAGAAGTCCATGTAGCTGTCCGCGCCCGCGACCTTCGTCTCGGGTGCGTTGTAGAGGTACAACGTCCGGGGTTGTGCGGTGGATGCGGCGGCGACCTGTTCGACGGTGGCCCGGTCGGCGGACATGGATTCCAGGACGCGGTCGGCCTCGGCTTCCTTGCCGAGCAGGGTGCCGAACAGTGCTATCCAGGCCTCGAGATCCTCCTGGGTTCCGTATTTGAGTTGCACGACTTTCAGTCCTGCGGCGCGGAGCGGGGCGACGATCTCGTCGCCCATGTGTCCCCACTGGATCACGACGTCGGGATTCAGTTCGAGCACCCGCTCGACATTCGGTACGAAATCGGGGCCCGAGACCACCGGGGTGTCGAGGAAGGTCGGAAACATGCGGCCGAGCATTCCCTTCTCGGCCAGTGAGATCGAGGACGAGTTGACGCCCACGATGCGGGAGTCGCTGCGGTCGGACGCGATGATCATCGACGGTACGGGGATGATCATGGTGGCGATGCGGCCGATGGGGGAGTCGAAGGTCACGGTGTTGTCGTACTGGTCGACAATCGTGATCGGTCCGCTGGTGGTGGATCCAGCCTCGGATTCGTCGAGCACGTCGCGGCTCGAACATGCGGCGGTGACCCCCAGTGCGCCCAGGGCGAGCGCGCCGACGCCGACGGATCGGAGCAGACTCCGGCGGGTGAATTCGAGTGGGGACGAGTGGGGAACGCGAGACATGCAGACTCCGGAGGCACGGCAAACCCGACCCGGAGGCCAGGAAGGTTAGGTAAACCTTAAGAAGATAAAGTAACCCTAAGCTTACTGATGTGCAATGTCGGCTCCCGGGCCGTGGCGGCCGGCCCGTCAGTTGCAGAACACGGTCAGGCCCACGCCCTGCCAGACGTCGTACTCGACGTAGTCCCATTCGTGGTCGGTCGAGTCCCATTCGGCGCGGGTCTCGGTGATGTACCCCTTGTCGCGCTGGTCGGTCACGGTGCACTCGGTCATGGTGCTGCCCGACTTGTTCGTGATCGAGTACGGGATTCCGGCATTGGTGAGGGTCGTGGTCGCGTTCTGTTCGCTCATGCCGACGACGTCGGGCACGCCCTCGGCTGGGTATCCGATGGGGTCGGCGGCGGCGACCCCCGAGCCGAGTGTGAGCGCCGCGGTCGCGGCGAGTGCTGCGATGGTGGATGTTCTGCGCATGACAGCGTCCTTTCGGAGGCGATGTCGGCTGACGGTGCGGGCCCGGCGCTGAACCGGGCGACGGTGCGGTCGCCGCGGTGTCCTGCGGGGTGCGGCGAGCCGGATGTGCACGGAGCGATCGGGTCACGTCGGTCGACGTGACCGCCGGGCTGTGGGCGGGATCGTGTGCTCATCGCGTTCCATTCGCCGCGGAACGTGCGGCAAATGTGCTGTACACCACAAATCGTACTCCCGGGTCCGGTGGGTCGTCGACGACTCCGGCTGAATCGAAACATTGACAGTGTACTGTCGTATTGACAGGATGCTTACGTCTGGTCCCGGTGGAAACTTGGAGGTTGCCGTGAATGCCACGCTCGATACCGTGTACGTCGCCGTCTACGACACACTCGCCGACTGGGAACCCGGTCACGCCACCGCGTACCTGGCCAGGGCCGGATATCCGATCCGCACCGTCGGGCCGAGTCATGAGCCCGTCACGACCTTGGGCGGTCTGCGCATCCTCCCGGACCTGGAGATCGGCGAGGTGGGCGTCGATCGTGCCGCGCTGCTGATACTTCCCGGTGCCGACCTGTGGGAGACCGGTGACGAGCTCGCACCGTACGGGCGTCTCGCCCGACAGTTCCTCGAGGCCGGGGTTCCCGTCGCGGCCATCTGCGGCGCCACCGCGGGGCTCGCGCGGGAGGGACTGCTCGACGACCGCGATCACACCAGCAACGTGTCCTTCTATCTCGCGGCTACCGGGTATGCGGGCTCGGGTCACTACATCGAGGCCGATGCCGTCAGCGACGGCAACCTGATCACCGCGGGTGGCACCGATCCGGTGGCCTTCGCCCGCGACATTTTCGCCCTGCTCGGGGTGTACGAGGGCGACGTGCTCGACGCGTGGTATCGGCTGTTCCACGACTCCGATGCCGACGCCTTCCCGATCCTCGACGCCGCGGAACGTGCTGCGGCCGAACGTGTTGCGGCCGAACGTGCTGTGGCGGAACAGGCTGTGGCGGAACAGGCTGCGGCGGGCGGTGATCGGTGAGCCGGGCCGAACAGGATCTGCTCAGCCGGGCGGCACTCGGTGTCTTCCGGCTGAACGGCCAGTTCCTCTCGGTCGCGGACGGGCTTGCCGAACCTGCCGGGCTGACTGCGGCTCGATGGCAGGTGCTCGGCGCGGTCCTGCGCGAACCACTGACCGTCGCCGGGATTGCGCGCGCAATGGGCATCACGCGGCAGTCGGTGCAACGGATCGCGGACCTGCTCGTCGATCAGGGGTTGGCAGAGTACGTGCCGAATCCGGCGCATCGCAGGGCCAAGCTCGTCACACCCACCGCGGCGGGCGTTGCGGCGATCGACCGCATCGGACCCGCGCACGCCGAGTTCGCCGCGCGGCTCGCGGCTGCGCTCGGTGCCGAGAGCTTCGCCGAGACGGTCCGGGTTCTCGAACGGCTCTCGGTCGCGCTCGAGGCGATGCGGGTCGCCGGGTAGTGCCCTGAACACTGTGACCACTCGGGCATGTGGTCTGCATCACTAAATGATAGAAATGCTCAGTTGTTCGGACAACTGTTGACGGCTTCGGTTAGCGCTAGCGACTATTGCTGCACCAAATGATGTGACTAGAGCGACGCTGCACAACGGATGTCGCAAAGGAGCGGTGGTGTGCGATGACCGAGATCGCGGTCCGTGAAAGCGATAGCCTGCCCTACGATCTGAACGACCGATACCGCTCCGGCTCCGGGACAGTGCTACTCACCGGCGTGCAAGCTATCGCCCGGCAACTCGTCGAACAGCATGTGCGCGATATCCGCGACGGCAGGCGTGTCGCGACCTTCGTCTCCGGGTATCCGGGCAGCCCCCTCGGTGGTCTCGACAAGTTGCTGCACGGGATGCCGAAGGTGCTCGCCGAGCACGACATCACCTTCACGCCGGGATTCAACGAGGAACTCGCCGCGACGTCGGTGTGGGGTAGTCAAGGCCGGCTCGGCGCCGGCACCCCGACACACGACGGAGTCGTCGGTGTCTGGTACGGCAAAGGCCCCGGTCTCGACCGGGCCACCGATGCCTTGCGGCACGCCAACATGTACGGGGTTTCGCCCACCGGCGGCATGCTGCTGATGGTCGGCGACGACCCCGCGTCCAAGTCGTCGACCGTGCCAGCCGTCAGCGAGCGATCACTGGCAGCCCTCGGCATTCCGGTGCTGTTCCCGCGCAACGCCGCGGAGATCGTCGCGATGGGCATGCACGGTGTCGCGCTCTCACGTGCGTCGGGCTGCGTCGTCGCCCTCAAGATCGTCGCGGACGTCGCCGACGGCGCGTGGAGCGTCGACGGATCGGTTGCCGACACCGAGATCACCGTCCCGGACATCACCTGGAACGGAAAACCGTTCACCTACACGCAGCGCCCGATGGCCGCCCCCGTCGACAGCGTGATCGCCGAAGCCGACCTGTACGGGCCGCGCTGGGCGATGGTGCACGCCTACGGCAAGGCCAACGCCCTCGACACCATCGAAGTGAATCCCGCGGCGGCCCGAATCGGCCTGGTCGCCACCGGAACCACCTTCGACGCACTGCGCCAGGCGCTGCTCGACCTGTCCGTCACCGACGCCGATCTGCGCCGAGCCGGAATCCGGTTGATGCGCATCGGGATGCCGTACCCGATCGGACCGGACCTCGTCCGGGAATTCGCCGACGGACTCGAACGCATCGTCGTGGTCGAGGACAAGACCGCGTTCGTCGAGACCCAGATCCGCGAGATCCTCTACGGGACAGCAGCACCCCCCGAGATCGTCGGCAAGAAGGACACCGCCGGGCGACTCCTCGTTCCCGTGGACGGTGAACTGACCGCCGGCCGTATCCGCGGCCCCCTGCGCCGCGTCCTGAAGGGGCATGTGGACCTCGGGCCCGCGCCGCTACCGCAACTTCCGCTCGAGGTGCTGTCGGCCACCCGCACCCCCTACTTCTGCAGCGGCTGCCCGCACAACCGGTCGACTGCCTTGCCGGACGGATCGATCGGTGGAGGCGGTATCGGCTGCCACGCACTGGTCACGATGTCCGGCCGCGCCGACAGCGCGGTCACCGGGCTGACCCAGATGGGCGGCGAAGGCACTCAGTGGATCGGCCAGGCCCCGTTCACCGATATCGGCCACATGTTCCAAAACCTCGGTGACGGAACATATTTCCATTCCGGGCAGCTCGCCGTGCAGGCATGTGTCGCGGCCGGAGTGAACATCACCTTCAAGCTCCTCTACAACGACGTCGTGGCCATGACGGGCGCACAAGACGCGGAAGGCGCACTGACCGTGCCCGCGCTCACCCACAAGCTGAGCACCGAAGGCGTCCGGAAAATCATCATCTGCTCCGACGAACCGAAACGACACCGCAAGCGCACCCTCGCGCGCGGCGTCACCGTGTGGCACCGAGACCGGCTCGACGAAGCGCAACGGGTGCTGCGGGAGGTTCCCGGCGTCACCGTGCTCATCTACGACCAGCACTGCGCCGCGGATGCCCGGCGACAGCGCAAACGCGGCACCCTGCCTGCCCGCACCACCCGCGTGGTGATCAACGAAGCGGTGTGCGAGGGCTGCGGCGACTGCGGCGTCAAGAGCAACTGCCTGTCGGTGCAGCCCGTCGACACCGAGTTCGGTTCGAAGACCCGAATCGACCAGACCTCGTGCAACACCGACTATTCGTGCCTCGACGGCGATTGCCCGTCCTTCGTCACCGTCGAGGTCGACCCCGCCCGCACCCGTGAGCGGCGCACCGCACCCGTTCCACCCGCCGCACCCGATGTGGAGATCGTGGCCGCAGGCACCCGCAACGTGTTCCTCGCCGGGATCGGCGGGACCGGAATCGTCACCGTCAACCAGGTTCTCGCGACCGCGGCGATGCGAGCCGGCTTCGATGTCGAATCCCTCGACCAGATCGGGATGAGCCAGAAGGCCGGACCCGTCGTATCGCATCTGCGGTTCGCTGCCGACGGACTCGACCCCGGCAACCGGGTCGCCACCGGCGGAGCCTCCAGCCTGCTGGCCCTCGACCTGCTCACCGCCGCCGACGCGAAGAACCTCGCCTACGCCGACGCCGCCGGCACGATCGCGGTCGCATCGACGAGCCGCACCCCCACCGGCGACATGGTGTACGACCGGACCATCCGTCACCCCGAGGAATCCGAGTTGCTGGCACGAGTCGACGCGGCCACCGCCAGGCTCGTCGCATTCGACGCGCTCGCCGCCGCACAGGCACTGTTCGGTGACACCGCCGCCGCGAACTTCCTCATCGTCGGTGCCGCGCACCAACTCGGTGGACTGCCGATCCCGGCCGCGGCCATCGAGGAGGCGATCGAACTCAACGGTGTCGCGGTCGCGGCGAACATCGCGGCCTTCCGCTGGGGACGCGCCGCGATCGCCGATCCCGCCGCGTTCACCGCCGCGACCGAACCCGTCCGGGTGCAGCGCGCCGCCACTGTTGCTCCGGAAGAACTGTTCGCCGACACCACCTTCGACGGTGAGGTGCTGCGTCTGGTGCGGATCCGCGCAGCGGCACTGATCGACTATCAGGGTCGGCGGCCGGCCGCCCGGTACATCGACCTCGTGCAGACCGTGTGGGACGCCGAACGCGAGGTCACCGACCGCACCCACTTCAGTGAGGCCGTTGCACGGGGACTGTTCAAACTCACCGCGTACAAGGACGAGTACGAGGTCGCGCGGATGCTCGTCGATCCGGCCTTCCTCGACGAGGTGCAGGCGCAGGTTCCCGGCGGCGCGGATCTGACCTATCGGCTGCACCCGACCGCACTGCGGGCGCTCGGCCGCACGAAAAAGGTCGGATTCGGTCCGAAAAGCCATATGGCACTACGACTCCTGGCGAAGGGCAAGAAACTGCGCGGTACCCGACTCGATCCGTTCGGCTACGCCCACGTGCGTAAGGTCGAACGCGAATTGCTCGCGCAGTACACCGGCACCGTCCGGGATCTCGCTGCCGGACTGGATGACGCCACCTACGACCGTGCGGTCCGCATCGCCGAACTGGCCGACACTGTTCGCGGCTACGAGGATGTCAAACTGCGTTCCGTCGAACGCTACCGCGCGCAACTTGCCGAACTCGGCGTCGAAGCGTAGTCGGTACGGCTCTCCGAATAGTTCCAGAACTCCACCACCCAAAAGGAATCCGCCGCATGAGTATCTCCACCGCCCCCCGCACGATCGCGGACACCGCCTCCGTCGAATGCGCCGCATCCACCGAGAACGCTGCTGCCGGCGTGTTCGACCGCTCCCACCGCCTGTCGGACCGCCCGCACGAGCAGGTCGTCTTCTGTGAGGATGCCGAGACCGGTCTGCGCGCGATTATCGCGATCCACTCGACCGCACTCGGACCCGCACTCGGGGGCACCCGCTTCTACCCCTATGCCGACGAAGCGCAGGCCCTCGAGGATGTGCTGCGACTGTCGCGGGGGATGACCTACAAAGCTGCCGTGTCGGGAGTGCGCCTCGGGGGTGGGAAGGCCGTGATCATCGGGGATCCGGCCGTCGTCAAGACCGACGCACTGCTCGCGGCATACGGCCGGTTCGTCGACTCGCTCGGCGGACGCTACATCACCGCCGCAGATGTGGGTACGTACGCCTCCGACCTCGACATCGTCGGACAGTGCACCACCCATGCCGTCGGACGAACCGCGGCGGCCGGTGGATCGGGCGACAGTTCGCCGCTCACCGCACTCGGGGTATTCCAAGCGATGCGGGCAGGTGCCGAAAATATCTGGGGAACAGCCACTTTGGAAGGTCGCGTGGTCGGAGTCGAGGGTTTGGGGAAGGTCGGCCATGCCCTCGTGGGCCTGCTCGCTGCCGACGGCGCACAGGTCGTGGTGTCGGACGTGAATCCCGCTGCCGTCGAACGTGTCGTCTCGGACTTCCCGGGTGCACGGGCCGTCGACAGTGTCATCGAGATGCCACTCGACGTGTACGCACCGTGTGCGCTCGGCGGAACGTTGTCTCCCGCCACCGCGCGGTCGCTCGATGCGCGACTGGTGTGCGGCGCGGCGAACAACCAGCTCACCGTCCCCGAGGTCGACAACATGCTCGGTGAACGGGGCATCACGTGGATACCCGACTATGTCGCCAATGCGGGCGGGCTGATTCAGGTCGCGGGCGAAGTCGACGGGTCGGATGCGGCGGCCGTGCGGTCCGACGTCGAGGCGATCTTCGAACGAACCGCTGAGATATTCGATATGGCAGAGGTTCTCGGTACCGGACTCGGTATCGCCGCGAACCGGATCGCGGAGCAGCGCATCGACGCGGTGTGACGATGGGGTAGCACGGCAGGGCCGGGTCCGGACAGCGGAGGATCGGAGCAGGGGAGTCGCCACGGCGGCTCCCCTGCCTTGCTGTGTCTGCCTGCCCTGCTGTCTTCCCGAATTGCTTTGCCTACCTGGATTGCCACGCCCGCACGGGATGTCGTGCAGATCAGGGGAGGTCTGCGACGGGTGTCGAACGGCCGTGTCCGGAACCTCGGGTGAGGTGATCGAGCAGCGGCTGGGTCCGGTACGCAACCGGGGTCGTCAGCGCCAGCGTCGTGGTGGTGTGAGCGACACCTTCGATGGAGTGGATGCGCTCGAGTACCTGCAGCAGATCCTCCTGCGACTGTGCGGCCATCCGGATCAGCAGATCCTCCCGCCCGGTGGTGGCGTGGACCTCGAGTACTTGAGGAAATGCCTCGAGTTGGCCGATGACGTGGCCCATCCTGGCCTGAACGAGTTCGGCGCCGATGAACGCCTGCAGGGGTAGTCCGAGTTTCGGTAGGTCGACGACGGGCCGGTAGCCCGTCACCGCACCGGACTCCTCGAGCTTCCGGATTCGCGACTGGATGGTATTGCGTGCGACACCGAGTTTCGCCGACAGATCGACGATTCCGGCTCGCGGGTTGTCGGTGAGTTCGGCGAGTAGGGCCGCGTCGAGGCGGTCGAGACTGAGCATGGTGACATCCCTTCTGGTGTGATGCGAGTCACGCATTGAACATAGTGTATAGCTGTTTCGAAACATCTTGACAGTCCATGCGATAGTGCCATGATTACTGCATTGAAATGCTCATGCGAAGCTCATTCGACGCACCGCTGCGCGCCATCCGTGAGCGTTGAAGTCCCCGGTTACCCATGAGGTCCGGCGGCAACACAATCCACACCGAGGAGCACACCATGCCCGGAGTAGGTATCTGGCGCACCAAATCAGTCGAACAGTCGATCGCCGACACCGACGAACCCGGTTCGACACTCAAGCGGGAACTCACGGCGAAAGACCTCACCGTGTTCGGAGTCGCCGTCGTGGTCGGCGCCGGCATCTTCACGCTCACCGCCCGCACCGCCGGGAACGTTGCCGGACCGTCGATCTCGCTCGCATTCGTTCTGGCCGCCATCACCTGCGGCCTCGCGGCCCTCTGCTACGCCGAGTTCGCCTCGACCGTTCCGGTCGCCGGCAGCGCCTACACCTTCTCCTACGCGACCTTCGGTGAGTTCGTCGCCTGGATCATCGGGTGGGACCTGATCCTCGAGTTCGCGCTCGCCTCCGCGGTCGTCGCGAAAGGATGGTCGCTGTATCTCGGGGGAATGCTCGGCGCCGGCGCCACCACCCTGCACGTAGGGCCGGTCGCCGTCGACTGGGGTGCCCTGCTCATCGTCGGCGCCATCACCATCGTCCTCGCCGTCGGCACCAAGATGTCCTCCCGCGTATCCGCCGTGGTCACCGCGATCAAGGTCGCCGTGGTGCTACTGGTGATCGTCGTCGGAATCTTCTACATCGACAAGAGCAACTACTCGCCGTACATCCCGCAGGCCGAGGACGTGCAGACCACCGCCACCGGCGTGCACCAGTCGCTGTTCTCGGCACTCACCGGCGCCGGCGGCAGCACGTACGGGTGGTACGGCCTGCTGGCCGCCGCGAGCCTGGTGTTCTTCGCGTTCATCGGATTCGACGTCGTCGCCACCACCGCCGAAGAAACGAAGAACCCGCAGAAGGCACTGCCACGAGGAATCCTCGCCTCGCTCGCCATCGTCACCGTCCTGTACGTCGGCGTCACCCTCGTGCTCACCGGCATGGTCAAGTACACCGACCTGAGGACCGGCAGCGCACTCGTCGGCGACGGCAGTGCCACCCTCGCCACCGCGTTCGAGGCACACGGCATCACGTGGGCCGAGACGGTCATCAACATCGGCGGCCTCGCCGGTCTCACCACAGTGGTGATGGTGATGATGCTGGGCCAGACCCGCGTGCTGTTCGCGATGTCCCGAGACGGACTGATGCCCAAAAAACTCGCGACCACCAACCACAAGGGTGTCCCGGTGCGGATCACGCTGCTGGTCGGCGCCGTCGTCGCGGTCCTCGCGGCGGTCTTCCCGATGGGTGTGCTCGAGGAAATGGTCAACATCGGCACCCTCTTCGCATTCGCGCTGGTGTGTATCGGGGTCATCGTGCTGCGCCGGATCCGCCCGGACCTTCCCCGTGGTTTCCGCGTCCCGTTCGTGCCGCTGGTGCCGATCCTCGCGGTGCTCGCGTGCGGTTGGCTGATGCTCAACCTGTCCGTCGAAACCTGGATCCGGTTCGTCGCCTGGATGGCACTCGGGGTGCTCGTCTACTTCGCGTACGGTCGCCGCAAGTCGATCCTGGGACAACGACT
Organism: Rhodococcus sp. (in: high G+C Gram-positive bacteria); assembly: GCF_049299235.1. Taxonomy (GTDB): domain Bacteria; phylum Actinomycetota; class Actinomycetes; order Mycobacteriales; family Mycobacteriaceae; genus Rhodococcus. The sequence continues at coordinate 20,397 of NZ_JBAQXC010000121.1, forward strand.
TCGGGCGGGTGCGACGCAGGTCGAGCACACACCCGAGCCGGAACCCGAACTCGTGTAGGAGCGCTCGCACGCCGATACGGTCCGCCTGTCCCGGCATCGGGGTGGGCGGACCGACTGTGCGCGTGCCCGTTCTGGTGCAGGATGGGCGCCGTACCCGCAATCCGACCAGAGGAGAGTGCCGTGATGAGAATCGTGTATCGAGTGGCGGCGTGTGCGGCCACGGTCGCACTGTCGGCCCTGGTGCCGGCAAACATCGCGTCCGCGGCAGAGACCATCCCATTCCAGATCGACCCGGCGCCGTTCGGCAATCCGAACGGCAGCTTCGATGCTCCCTCGGTCCGGTGCGTGGCGATCGTCGGCGAGCACCCCGGTTCCGTGACGATCACCGGAGGCAAAGACGACCGGTGGGGGTGCCTCCTCATGGCCGACGTGCAGTGGCTGAACCTGTCGACCGGGACATCGGGAACCGCACGCCTGTCGGACGGATTGAACGGGATTCCGGCCGCAGCGGTCGTACCGACCGGTGCAGGTCAGGTTGTTGTCGTCGTCACGTCGTCCGCCGGCGGTGTGATCACGCCGGGTATCGGGACTTTCTCCGTCCCGTGAGTGCGCACCAGCCGGTACGGCAGTGCCCGAATGATCGGCACTGTCGTGCGGGGTTGGCGTGTACGACCTGCCGATGACCGCCCAGACATCGCGGTCCTCGCGGACGGCGGCGCCGGCGGTTGGGATTCGACGTAGCGGATCGCGTTCCCGAGCGCGCCGCGATGGGGTCGTCACCGATCGTGTGCCTGCGCGCTGAGTTGATGATCCACACTTGTGAAGATTGCCTTTGCGGCTGATGGTCACCATCCGGGGTATGCCGGGAGGGTGTCGGGTGGGGTGTCGGTGGTGAGGATGAAGTAGTCGTCGGGGATTGCGTTGGGAGCGTATTGGTGGCCCCAGTGTCGGCAGGCGTCGGTGTGGGCGTAGCCGGAGGTGCCGTCGATGTCGATGGTCCAGCCGGTGAACACGTCGTAGGTGGGTGCCTGCCATTGGGGTTGTCCGGTGTCGTCGACGGGTGGCGTGGCGGTCGGTGTGGTGGTTTGTGGTGCCGCAGAAGATGTGTCGGTGAACCGCCCCGGCTTTGATGGAGACATCCAAAACACGGAAGGATGATCCCCATGGCCGCACCACGCAAATACCCCGACGAGCTACGAGAACGCGCTACCCGCATGGCCCTCGACGCACGTCAGGACCCCTCAACCCGGACCGGCGCCATCAAACGCATCGCCGACCAGCTCGGTATCCACCCCGAAGCGCTCCGGACCTGGGTCAAACGCGCCGAAACCGACGAAGGACTGCGAGCGGGAACCACCAGTGACGACGCTGCCCGCATCGCCGAACTCGAACGGGAGAACCGCGAACTCCGCTGCCCCAACACGATCTTGAAGCAGGCATCGGTTTCTTCGCGACGGAGCTGGACCGTCCACACAGATGAAGGTCGAATTCATCGACCGTCACAAGCAGGAGCACGGCGTCCAGCCGATCTGCGAGGCGTTGGAAGATACCGACGCAGCGATCGCGCCGAGCACCTACTACGCTGCCACGTCGCGGCCGGAATCGGAGCGCTCGCTCCGGGATCGGGAGTTGACCGAGCAGATCACCACGATCCACGCCGAGAACTACGGTGTCTACGGCGTTCGCAAAGTCTTCGCCGAGCTGAAGCGGCAGAACGTCACTGTGGCACGTTGCACCGTGGAACAACTGATGAAACAATATGGTCTGAAAGGCGTTGTGCGAGCGAAAAGTCCACGCACCACGAAACCGAAGGCAGAGACCGAGCGGCCGAAGGATCTGGTCGAGCGCAGGTTCGTGGCGGATGCTCCGAACACGTTGTGGGTCGCCGATATCACCTACATCAAAACGTTCACCGGCTGGGTGTATGCGGCGTTTGTGATCGATGTGTTCTCGCGGATGGTGGTCGGCTGGCAGGTCGCGACCTCGCTGTATACCGATCTGGCGTTGGACGCGTTGGAGATGTCGATCTGGCGGCGCACGCACGGAGGGGAGGACCTGTCGGGGTTGGTTCATCATTCCGACCGTGGAGTGCAGTATCGAGCAGTACGCTACACGGACCGACTTGCCGAGGCCGATGCAGTGGCTTCTGTTGGCTCACGCGGTGATTCGTATGACAATGCCATGGCGGAGGCGTACAATTCGTTGTTCAAAGCGGAGTTGATCCGAAACAAGGGGCCGTGGCGCGGGATCGAGGACGTCGAGATCGCCGTTGCCGAGTACGTGGATTGGTTCAACGAGCGCAGGCTTCACGGTGAGATCGGGCAGATCCCGCCGGCCGAGTTCGAAGCACGCCACTGGGAGGCCCAGCACGACGAGGGTCTTCGCCAGATCTCACTACTGAAAACCAGCTGATTGACTCTCCACAAAACCCGGGGCTTGACAATGTTTCTCATACTGGCCACCTGCTCATCCCTGTCGGCTGGCCGTTGCCGCGAAAGACCGATTCGAATGCTCTCTGGTCGTCGGCGTTGCCGAATATGTTGTCGTGGTATGCGTTGAGGGCGGTCGA
>NZ_JBAQXC010000122.1:0-7747 GCF_049299235.1 Rhodococcus sp. (in: high G+C Gram-positive bacteria)
CCCGCGACGAGATCCGCGCCCAGTGGTTCGCCGGGGTCGAGCAGGGACGCCGCGAGGCCACCGCCGCGCAGCGCCAGGCTCTGGTCGCCGAGGTCGCCGTGGATCCCCGGCTCATCGCCATGGTCGAGGGCCGGCGCCCGGACTACTTGCCGGCCGTGGCCCGTTCCGAGGCCCAGAGCCTGATCGCCGAAGCCGCCCGCGAGGCATTACCGCTGCGGCAGGCCGCAGCGAAGGTCCTGCTCGAGCACCACCCGCTGCCGGACGAGCTGTACGAGCGGGCCTACGCCGAATGGGAGCGCATCCACGGACCCGAGCTGACCTGGGACCAGGACACCGCCGCGGAGTGGACGGCGTGGATGACCAGGCACGCCCAGCGGGATCCGCTGCTCGGATCGTGGGCCGGACTGCCGATGCACACGCGCACTCCGATCATCGAAATCGGCATCGAGACCGCGTTCGAGGTCATGGCCGAAGAGCGCCCTGATCTCATCGCCGCCACCGCGGGCATTCCCCCCGAGCGTCTCGCCGCGGAGATGCGCGGCAACATCATCCCGAACCTGCCCCCACCCGAGCCGTCGGATCTTGCCGCTCTGTTCGGTGACGGAGCCGCGTACTGCGCCTTGCGGTTGAACGACCGCCCGAACAGCAAAGTCAGCTACTTCCCGATCCGGGGCTGGGATTACACCCTCGACGGGGGCGGCACCTCCGTCACCTGCGGCCGCAATGCACGGGCGGCGATCGGTGCGCTGCTCGACGCACGCACCATCGAGCTCCCGGAGTGGATCGAACGTGCCTACCGGCCCTACGCCCAGGCCCGCGCCACCGTGCTGACCAGGGCGATCGCCTACGCCCGGAACAACGAGTTCTACCACGCTGCCGCCCGTGCGGACCTGCTGTGGAAGTACAACGAAACAGGCACCTTCGTTGCCTCCCACTCGCTCATCAAGGACGTGCGTAGCGACATCATCGACCAGCTGCGCAGCGATTTCCCGGCCGAGACCGCACTGCTCGACAGCTACGGCATCGATCTGGACTGGACCCTCAACAACGACGTGGACCCGAAGGTCCTGCGTGACATTCGGGCAGCCGGGGACGACCTCTACAGCCTCACCCCCACCGACCTGACCTTCGCCGGGGCCGGAGATGTGGTCATCGGTGACCCCGACGGCCGACACGTCACAATCCGCTCCGGGTGGGCACCGAACAGCAGCGAGCACATCACCTACGTCGATCGTCAACCTCGCCCCGAGCTGACGATGCGCGATGCGATCGCCGACGCCCGCGCCCAGCTTGCTGCCGCACCCCAGGCGGAGCGGCCCGACCTGGAGCGCACCACCGACGCCGAGGCCGAACTCGACACCGACACCGAGGTCGAGTCCACAGCCGAAGGACAGACCCCCGACGAACCGGTCGCCGGTCCCGAGAAACCGCAGTTCAGGGAGGAGGTCGAACCGCCGTCCCCCCGAGTTATAGCGCCTGCTGTCGATGACACAGGCGCGGTGATCTTCGAAAAGGTCGAATCGGCTCCCGCCGAGCCGTCGGACCCCGCCCCGGCGGGCACCGACACGGCGACCTCATGGGTGCTCACCGATCGTCTCGGGGTCGGCCACATCGGACCGGCCACCGCACCGACTCCCGCGGCCGAATCGGCATCCGAGACAGCACCGGAGCTGGCGGCTGCCGCCGCCGACGGTGCGGCCGCCGAGCCCGCCTCGCAGACACCCGGTGAGCAGGAACAACACGCCACCGACACCGCGGCCGCGGCGGTACGTTCTGCCCCGCCGACCGTCGAGGCGCAGGACTTCACCCTCGGCACCGAGGTGCTGGTCCCCACCGGTGTGAAGGCCCGGGCGCGGGCGAACATCGCCGCCCTGTGTCTGGTGCGCGAGCTCGACGAGCAGCAGCGACCGGCCACCGCCGACGAGCAGGCGGTGCTGGCGCAGTGGTCCGGCTGGGGAGCGGTCCCGGAGGTCTTCGACAACCGCGCGAAGATCCTCGCGCAGTGGGGCGACGAGCACGCCGAACTGCTCGATCTGCTCGGGGACAAGGGCTTCGCCCAGGCCCGCCAGACCACCCTCAACGCCCACTACACCGACCCGGCGATCGTCGCCGAACTGTGGCGGGCGGCGGCGCGGGCCGGACTGCCCGACGGGGCGGTGTTGCTCGAACCTGGTTGCGGGGCCGGTCATTTCGTCGGCACCGCCCCGGAGAAGGTGCGTATGGTCGGTGTCGAGATCGAGCCGATCAGCGCGAAGATCGCGCACTACCTGTATCCCTCGCAGCAGATCCGCAACCACGGCTTCGAACGCAACTTCGCCCCCGACAGCACCTTCACCGGGGCGATCGGCAACGTCCCGTTCGGCAAGTTCGCGCCCGTCGATCCGATCCACAACCCGAGCGGTCTGGCGATCCACAACCACTTCATCGCCAAATCCCTCGCCCTGACCGCCCCCGGGGGCTACGTCGCCGTGGTGACGAGCATGTTCACCTCCGATGCCCGCCGCGCCGAAGAGCGCGCCGCGATCACCGCGAAGGGTGATCTGATCGGTGCGGTGCGTCTGCCCACCGGCGCGTTCGACCGGCAGGCCGGCACCGCCGTGGTCACCGACGTGCTCATCTTCCGCCGCCGCGAGGACGGGGCGACCCCCACCGAGGACACCCTCGACTGGGCACAGCCCGCCGTGCAGGTCGCCGCGATCGACGCCAAGACCGGCGAGACCACGCGGACCTGGATCAACCCCTACTTCGCGAAGTACCCGGAGCGGGTGCTCGGCACCCTCACCGTGGGCAATGGCATGTATGCCGGGCGCTCGCTGCGGGTCACCGCGCACACCGGCGCCGCCCTGGCCGAGCAGCTGCGCACCCAGCTCGATCCGCTCATCGACCGGGCCATCGCCCGCGGTCTCGGGTTCACCGCCCCGACCCCCGATCCGGTGCAGGTACAGGCGTTCACCACGCCGGGGCTGCGCACCGGAGCCGACCTCGACTCCAACGAGGTGCTGCCCGGTGCGATGCGATTCCACGAGACCGAGAATCGCTTCGAGCAGTTCACCCTCGGCCGCGGCTGGGCCGAGGTCGGCTGCCGCGGCAAGGACCTGGCGCGGCAGTGGAAGGTGCTCATCGCTCTCGGTGAGACGGTCATGGAGCTATCCGAGGCCAGCCGCTCCCGCACGCATACCGTCGCCGACCGCGACGTGATCCGGGGCCGGCTGAACTCGCTCTACGACGGTTATGTGCGCCGGTGGGGGCCGCTGAACCGGTTCAAGCTCACCGACCCGACCCCGCTGTCGGACGAGAAGATCGCCGCTCGCCTGGACAAGACGATCACCGAGTGGCGGATCAAGACCGGCCGCGAGGAAGCCGCCGCCGACGGCCTCGACCCGAAGGATGCCGGACCGTACACCGGGTCGATTCCCGACGAGGTGCTCGAGGAGCTGCGCGAGAAGGCGGCCGAGCAGCCGCAGCCGCGGCGGTATTCCGCGCATCTGCAGGGCGCGATCGCTCGTGATCCACGCCTGGGCATGGTGCTGGCGGTCGAGAACTTCCAGTCGCGCTTCGACGGCAGCGAGGCGGTGGCGACCAAGACGGCGATCTTCACCGAGGACACCACCCCGTTCAAGGACAAGGCCACCGGCGCCGCCGACCTCGACGAGGCGTTGGCGATCTGCTTCGACGAACTCGGGCACATCTCCCCGCCCCGGGTCGCCGAGCTGCTGAACCTGTCCGTCGAGGACACCCTCGACCAGGCCCAGGGCCGGATCTATCCGTCCCTGCACGCCGACGACCGGTGGGAGCTGGCCACCGTCGCGTTGTCCGGGCAGGTCCGCGACAAACTCACCCTCGCCCAGGTCAAAGCTGCCACCGATCCCCGCTACGCCCCGCTGGTGCAGGCCCTCGAATCGGTGGTGCCGGCGGATGTGGACCCCGCCGACATCGGGGTGCGCATCGGCGCGACCTGGGTGCCGATCGAGGACTACCGGGCGTTCCTGGTCCAGGAGTTCGGGCTGCGCCCGGACCGGCTCACCGTCGAACACGACGCGATCAGCGGCAGCTGGGAGATCTCCACCGACCAGAAAAGCCGCCACGAGTTCTCCAGCGGCTATCCCGACAAGTACGGCACCGGCCGGCTCCCTGGCGTGAAGATGTTCGAGCTGCTCGCCAACAACAAACCCATCCAGGTCACCAAGACCGCCGACGAGCTCGAGCGCTCCCCCAAGCCGCGGTTCCACGTCAAGCTCACCGAACAGGCCCACGCCTCCGCTGGTGCGCTGCAGGAACGGTTCGAGAAGTGGCTGTGGGAGGACGGCGACCGTTATCTGCGCCTGGCCGCCACCTTCAACGAGCGCTACAACTCGTTCGTCAAACCGGTCCACGACGGACGCAGCAAGACCTTCCCCGGCCTGAACCCGAAGTACACGCCCTACGACTATCAGGCCGCCGCGGTGCAGCGGTTCCTGCACGACGAGACGATCCTGCTCGACCACGTGGTCGGGGCCGGCAAGACCTTGACGATCACCGCCTCGTGCATGGAAGCCAGACGCCTCGGGCAGGTACGCCAGCCGTGGATCGTGGTGCCGAACCACCTGCTCGGGCAGTGGGCGGTCGAGGCCCGCGACGCCTACCCGAACGCGAACATCCTCGTCGCCTCCGAACTCGACGGGCGCGAGGACCGGCAACGCTTCGTCGGGCAGAGCGCCGTCGGGGACTGGGATCTGGTGATCGTGCCGCAGTCGGTGTTCGGCAAGATCGCCATGCGCCGCGAAGCGCAGATCGAGTACCTCGACAGCGAAATCGCCGAACTACGGCAGGCTCTCGACGCCGCCAACACCCAGGGCGCGGAGTTCACGGTCAAGCAGATCGAGAACGCGATCAAGGCCGCCGAAGGGCGCATCGAGAAGATCATCGACGCCAAGGCCACCGACGACGGGCTGACCTTCGAACAGTCCGGGGCCGACTTTTTGTTCATCGACGAGGCCCACGACTACAAGAACCTCACCCGCCCGTCCAACAGCGCCGACCTGTCGGTGCCGACCGGCTCCCAGCGCGCCACCGACCTGGAGATGAAAGCCAAGTATCTGCGGGAGCAGGCCCGCGTGCGCAACGCCGAGCAGGGGATGCCGCACGCCCCGGCCAAGGCGATCGCGTTCGCCACCGGCACCCCGATCACCAACTCGCTGTCGGAGATCTGGGTGATGATGAAGTACCTGCGCCCGGACCTGCTGCACGCCGCCGGCCTGGGGCGCATCGACAACTGGGCGGGCACCTTCGCCAAGCCGGTGTCGGTGGCGGAGATGAACGCCACCGCCACCCGCATCCAGATGAAGACTCGCATGGCCGAATACGCCAACGTGCCGCAGCTGGTGGCGATGTTCGACCAGTTCCGGGACGTGGTGACCGCCGATCGGATCCCGGTGCGCCTGCCCACCCTCGACGGGGGAACGCCGCAGATCGTCGAGTTCGACATGGGCCCCGACGCCGTCGACGCGATGGCCGACCTGGATGTGCGCATGAGCATGATCCGCGGCGATCGGATGGACCTGGACAACAGCCTCAAGATCGCCACCGACGGGCGCAACCTCACCATGCACCCCTCACTGGCGAACCTCGCCCCACCCGAGCCGCAGCACAGCCGCATCGAACACGCCGCCGAGCTGATCTGGCAGGTCCACACCGACCACGCCGACCTGCGCATCCCGGCCGACAAGTACGGCCCCGAGATGACCGGGGTGTTCCAGCTGGTGTTCTGCGACCGCGGCACCCCCAAGGCCGGAGCCGGCCCCCGGGCCCGCAACCTCTACACCGAGCTGCGCGACGCCCTGGTGACCCGGGGAATGCAGCCGGAGGAGATCGCGTTCATGCACGACTACGAGGGCCCCAAGGCCAAAGCGAGGCTGGTCGAAGCGTGTGCGGACGGGCGGATCCGGGTGCTGATCACCTCCACCAAGAAGGGCGGCACCGGCCTGAACGTGCAGCGGGCGCTCAAGCAGATGATCAACCTCGACCCGGCGTGGACCGCCGCGGATATGGAACAACGCCTCGGCCGCATCATCCGCCAGGGCAATGTCCACGAGACCGTGAGCGTGGTCAACATGGTCGCCCGCCGCTCGTACGACGCGATGATGTATCAGTACGTGGCCCGTAAATCGAACTTCGTGTCCATGATCCGCAAGGCGGACGTGCCCCCGAGGATGGAAGACCTCGGCGGGGATCTGACCGTGTCGTGGGCGCAGAGCAAGGCCGCCGCCACCGGCGATCCGGTGTTCGTCGCGCAGGTCGAGGCCGACCAGCAGGTCGCCGACCTCGAAGCCCGCCGCGACGCCGTCCAGGGCGCCAACGGCGCCCGCAGCGCCGCGATCCGGGCCTTGAGCAAGTCCATCACCACCGACGAGACCCGGCTGCCCGAAGTCCGGGCGATGGTCGACAAGCTCGCCGCGTGGAACACCATCGACGACCGTGCCAAGAAGATCTGGCACTTCCCCCACGCCGCGATCCCCGACTCGGAGACCGCCGATCTGGCCGACGCGCTGCGAGGGGCGTTGATCCGGCTGAAGGACGAGGTGACCCGCAGTAACGACGAGGTGGTGTTCGGTGTCATAGGCGGCGTGCCGCTGAAACTCGGCTACACCCAGGTCCTCGGCCAGTTCTCCATCTGTGTCGGCGAGGAGATCGCCTGGTACGAACGCGACCGGTTCCTCAACGCCGTCGAGAAATCCAGTGGGGCGCAAGGGATGCTGACCACCCTCCGCAATCTCGCCGCGAAGGCCACCCGGCAGGTGCCGGTCATCGAAGCGAGAATCGCACACAACCGGGGCCGGCTCGCCGACGCCGAGGCCGAACCGGAACTCGAGTTCACCGACGCCGCCGAACTCGACGCCGCGAAACTGCGAGCCGAAGAGCTGCGGCTCGAAGTCAACGCCCGCGAGAACTCCCCCGACGCACTACGCCGAGCCCGCGACGAACGCGAGCGGCGGGCCGCCGACGGGCAGTACCCACAGTGGACCCTCGACCTGAACCCCACCGATGCGTGGGCCGAAGAACGCGGCATGAGCAAAGAAGACCTCATCGCCTCGGTCCCGGCGCGCATGGCCGCCGCCCGGCGGGAATGGCGGGGTGGGGCCGAGCAGCGCGAAGCGAATCGCAAGGCCCAGCCGTGGGTGGCTCTCGACGAGACCGAAGCGCTCTGGCAGTACGGCTTCGATTCGGGCAGCGGCCGGCCCGGCGCCCGGGTGTACTGGGATGACCGGCAATGGCACCTCGAAGCCTGGGACGGCGACGGCGCGATCGACCGCGACGCCCTCAACACCCGAGGAGAAGCCTTCAGCCTCGGCATCCGAATGGTCGAACAGTTCGCCGCCGACCACAAGATTCCCCGCGAGGCGATCCACCAGGCCAGCATCGACCGTCGCGAACGCCTCGACAACGCCGCCTCCGCCACGACGGTGGAACCGACCGCTGCGGTGGTCGAACCGGTCGACGCGATCGTGGAGCCGACCGAGACGGTCAGCGCCGCCGAGGACACCTTCGAGCTCGATGAGGTCCTCGTGCAGGGCTTGCGTGCCGCAGGCGACGTTCGCCCACTGCACAAGTTCAATCCCCACGGCACACGGCCGCAACAGCAGCAGCACATCGGCCCGACGCGGCAGTACGAAGCCGAATACGGAGGCGGGTACGAGGAAGACGGTCGCGCCGTCTGATCGCGTCTCTAACCTCGACACCACCGGTGGGGCAGGACCCGACGGTCCTGCCC
>NZ_JBAQXC010000123.1:0-7460 GCF_049299235.1 Rhodococcus sp. (in: high G+C Gram-positive bacteria)
GTGGCGCACCGCGTCGTGGTCGCAAGTCGAAGCGGCAGAAGCGGCAGGAATACGATTCGATGCAGGCGCCGGCAGTCGGCGGTGTCCGGCTGCCCCGCGGCAACGGCGAGACCATCCGGCTCGCCCGAGGCGCATCCTTGTCCGACTTCGCGGAGAAGATCGACGCGAACCCGGCAGCACTGGTCCAGGCTCTGTTCAACCTCGGCGAAATGGTCACGGCCACGCAGTCGGTGAACGACGAGACCCTCGAGCTGCTCGGCTCGGAGATGAACTACGTCGTGCAGGTCGTCTCGCCCGAAGACGAGGACCGCGAACTGCTCGAGTCGTTCGACATCCAGTACGGCGAGGACGAGGGCGGCGAAGAGGACCTTCAGCAGCGTCCTCCGGTGGTCACTGTCATGGGTCACGTCGACCACGGCAAGACCCGACTGCTCGACACGATCCGCAAGGCCAACGTCCGTGAGGCGGAAGCCGGCGGTATCACCCAGCACATCGGTGCCTACCAGGTGCTCACGCACCTCAACGGCGACGATCGCCTGATCACCTTCATCGACACTCCGGGTCACGAGGCGTTCACCGCCATGCGTGCCCGCGGTGCGAAGTCGACGGACATCGCGATCCTCGTGGTTGCCGCCGACGACGGCGTGATGCCACAGACGGTCGAGGCGATCAACCATGCGCAGGCGGCCGACGTGCCGATCGTCGTCGCGGTGAACAAGATCGACAAGGAGGGTGCGAACCCTCAGAAGATCCGCCAGCAGCTCACCGAGTACGGCTTGGTCACCGAGGAATACGGTGGCGACACCATGTTCGTCGACATCTCCGCGAAGCAGGGCCTGAACATCGAGCAGTTGCTCGAGGCCGTGCTGCTGACCGCAGACGCATCGCTCGATCTGAGGGCGAACCCGGACATGGAGGCGCAGGGCGTCGCCATCGAGGCACACCTCGACCGCGGTCGCGGTCCGGTGGCCACGGTCCTGATCCAGCGCGGCACCCTGCGGGTCGGCGACTCCATCGTCGCCGGCGACGCCTACGGCCGCGTGCGACGCATGGTCGACGAGCACGGCGACGACGTCATCGAGGCGCTGCCGTCACGTCCGGTCCAGGTCATCGGCTTCACGTCGGTGCCGGGCGCCGGCGACAACCTCGTCGTCGTCGAAGAGGACCGCATCGCCAGGCAGATCGCAGACCGGCGCAACGCACGTAAGCGCAACGCACTGGCCGCGAAGAGCCGCAAGCGGATCTCGCTCGAAGATCTGGATGCCGCGCTCAAGGAGCACAACGAGCTCAACCTCATCCTCAAGGGTGACAACTCGGGTACCGTCGAGGCCCTCGAGGAAGCGCTCATGGGCATCGAGATCGACGACGAGGTTCGGCTGCGGGTCATCGACCGCGGTGTCGGTGGTGTCACCGAGACCAACGTCAACCTCGCTGCGGCATCCAACGCGGTGATCATCGGCTTCAACGTCCGCGCCGAAGGCAAAGCGACGGAGCTGGCGAACCGCGAAGGCGTCGACATCCGCTACTACTCGATCATCTACCAGGCGATCGACGAGGTGGAGAAGGCCCTCAAGGGCATGCTCAAGCCGATCTACGAAGAGGTCGAACTCGGCCGCGCCGAGATCCGCGCCATCTTCAAGTCGTCCAAGGTCGGCAACATCGCGGGTTGCCTCGTGCAATCCGGCATCGTCAAGCGCAACGCGAAGGCGCGCCTGCTCCGCGACAACAATGTTGTCGCCGAAACGGTCACCATCTCGTCGCTGCGCCGCGAGAAGGACGATGTCACCGAGGTCCGCGAAGGCTACGAGTGCGGTTTGACGGTCACCTACTCCGACATCAAGGTCGGCGATGTGATCGAGGCATATGAACTGCGCGAAAAGCCGCGTGACTAACGGCACCGCCGTCGGTAACTATTGACGGCACCGCCGTCGGTAACTACCGACGGCACTACCGTTGGGGGCGGCGGACGAGCAATCGTCCGCCGCCCCGACGCGTCGACACCCCACAAGTACCCGGTAGCAACTAGCAACGGTCGCGATGCCAGATCGTCCACATCCCAGACAGGAGGTCCGGTGTTCGTAGGCGCACTCGAACTCGACGTGCTGCTCGGTGACGTGCATTCCCTCAAAGGGAAGCGGTCGATGATCCGGCCGGTCCTCGCGGAACTGCGCCGGTTCGGGGTTTCGGCTACCGAGGCCGGAAACCAGGATCTGCACCGCCGCGCGTTGCTCGGTGTGGCGACCGCCGGTCCCGATGTCGGGCATGTCACGGACATCCTCGACCGGTGCGAACGCCTCGTCGCGGCCCACCCGGAGTTGCAGTTGCTTGCGGCCCGCCGCAGAATTTTCGGTCCGGAAGACTGACCGAACCCCACGTACGTCCCAACGGCTGCCGCGGCCGGACACAACAGCCGCGGCGAGGAGAGGAAGCGATTGACATGGCCGATCCAGCACGGGCCCGCCGTCTCGCCAAGCGCATTGCCACCATCGTGGCCACCGCGATCGATCATGAGATCAAGGATCCGCGGCTCGCGTTCGTCACGATCACCGACGCGAAGGTGACCGCCGACCTGCACGACGCTACCGTCTACTACACCGTGCGCGGAGCGGATCTCGACGCTGCGCCCGATCTCGCTGCGGCCGCCGCCGGGCTCGAGAAGGCCAAGGGCGTGCTTCGGACCAAGGTGGGCGCCGGCACCGGTGTGCGGTTCACGCCGACGTTGATGTTCGTGACCGACACCGTGCCGGACACCGCCCGGCACATGGAGGAACTGCTTGCCCGCGCTCGCGCTGCCGACGACGAGGTCGCGAAGGCTCGCGAAGGTGCATCGCACGCAGGCGATGCCGACCCATACAAGGAACCGCGTGAGCGAGACGACACCGACGACGAATAGCAGCAGTGCGATGGCCGACAGCAACAGGTCCGACAGCAACGGGTCCGCAACCACAGTGGATCTTCGCGGTGCGACCGAATTGATCGACGCCGCCGAGTCGGTGACCGTCCTGTGCCACGTGCAGCCCGATGCCGACACTCTCGGTAGCGGTCTCGCACTGGGTCTCGCGCTGGAACGCCGCGGCGTCCCCGTTCAGGTCGCGTTCGGGGCGCCGGACGACGTGCCGGATTCGATGCGGGAGCTACCGGGGCTACATCTGGTGACGGCAGCCGATGCGGTGCGGGAAACGGTGGATCTGGTGGTCACCGTGGATTGTGGTACCGCGGGGCGGCTCGGGCGGCTCGCTCCGCGACTGCACGGTGCCGCTCGCACACTCGTGATCGACCACCACCGGTCGAATACCCGGTTCGGAACCCACAACCTCATCGAACCCGATGCCGAAGCGACGGCCGTGGTCCTCGCGGACCTGTTCGACGAGTGGGGCGTCACGATCGACGCGGATCTCGCGCATTGCTTGTTCGCCGGTCTCGTCACCGACACCGGATCGTTCCGGCGGGGCAGCGCGAGATCCCACCTGCTGGCCGAGCGGTTCCTCGCGACGGGGATCGACGGTGCCCGGATCACCCGGCAACTACTCGACACCCATCCGTTCGGATGGCTGCCGATGCTCGCGGCGGTGCTCGCCACCGCGAAGCTGGTTCCGGACGCGGCGGGTGGCCGTGGTCTCGTCTACGCGACGGTGCTGCGCGTAGATTCCGCGCACCTGCGGACCGAGGAAATCGAAAGCGTCATCGACATCGTGCGGTCCACGGCCGAGGCCGAGGTTGCCGCCGTGTTCAAGGAGGTCGGCCCGAAGGTGTGGACGGTGTCGTTGCGTTCGAAGGACGAGATCGATGTTTCGCTCGTCGCGGCACGGCTCGGGGGTGGCGGACACCGCGCCGCCGCGGGCTACACGGCTCACGGCGATCGCACCGAGATCGCGGCGGAACTGCGTGACGCCCTCGCCTGAGGGGGAGAATGCGACCGAGGTTTCGGCGAGGCGGATCCTCGGGCTGGCGCTGCCCGCATTGGGTGTTCTGGCCGCCGAACCGTTGTATCTGCTGTTCGACATCGCCGTCGTCGGTCGTCTCGGTGCCTCGGCGCTCGCCGGACTGGCTGTCGGTGGCCTCATCCTGGCGCAGGTCAGCGTCCAGTTGACGTTCCTGTCGTACGGCACCACCGCGCGGGCCTCCCGGTTCCACGGCGCCGACCGTGACCGTGACGCCGTCGGTGAGGGCGTGCAGGCCACCTGGTTGGCGCTCGGTGTCGGCGCGGTCGTGCTGGTGGCAGGGCAACTGCTCGCAGGTCCGGTCGCGGCGCTGATCGCCGGAGACGACGGTATCGCGAGTGCTGCCGTGTCATGGCTGCGTATCGCGCTGTTCGGCGCCCCGCTGATCCTGGTGACCCTCGCGGGCAACGGGTGGATGCGTGGGGTGCAGGACACGGCGCGACCACTGCGCTTCGTCATTGCCGGTCTGGCGCTGTCGGCGGTCCTGTGCCCGATACTCGTGCACGGACTGGTCGGTGCGCCCCGATGGGAACTCGTCGGATCTGCAGTTGCCAACGTGATCGGGCAGGCGGTGTCGGCGGCACTGTTCTTGTGGGCGCTGACGCGTTCGGGTGTGCCACTGAGGCCGCAGCGCGCGATCATCGGAGCCCAGGTGCGCCTCGGACGCGACCTCATCGCACGCAGCCTCGCTTTCCAGGCGTGCTTCCTGTCGGCAGCCGCGGTCGCCGCCCGCTTCGGGGCCGCTGCTGTCGCTGCCCACCAGGTGGTGCTGCAACTGTGGAACTTCGTGGCGCTGACCTTGGACTCTCTCGCGATCGCCGCGCAGGCGCTGGTCGGGGCGGCGCTCGGCTCCGCAGACAGTGCCGCTGCCCGCCGTCTGGCGTGGCGGATCACCGCGTGGTCGACGATTTTCGCGGCGGCGCTCGCGCTGGTGTTCCTGGTCGGTGGGGACGTGATTCCGGGCCTGTTCACCGCCGACGACGCGGTGCTCGACCAGATCGGCGTCGCATGGTGGTTCTTCGTGGCGATCATGCCGCTGGCGGGTGTGGTGTTCGCTCTCGACGGGGTGCTACTCGGTGCGGGGGATGCCGCGTACCTGCGCACCGCGACGTTGATGTGCGCGCTGCTGGGCTTCCTCCCGCTCATCTGGTGCTCGCTCGTGTGGGAGTGGGGTCTCGCGGGAATCTGGACGGGCCTTACGGTGTTCATCGTGTTTCGGATGGTCGCGGTGGTAGGGCGAACATTGTCGGGACGATGGGTGGTGACGGGACCGGACCGGCAGGTGCGGTCCCTCGACCAGGCGGAAGCGGAAGGATAGTGCCGGTGGCGAAGCTGTGGGCGGTCAGTGACATCCATGTCGGACACAAGGGGAACCGGCCCGTCACCGAGGACATCTTCCCGGAGTCTCCGGACGACTGGCTGATCCTCGCCGGTGATATCGCGGAGAGAACCGACGACATTCGCTGGGCGTTGACGCTGATGCGCAGCCGATTCGCCAAGGTCATCTGGGTTCCGGGCAACCACGAACTCTGGACCACCGCGAAGGACCCCGTGCAGATGCGCGGCGTCGCCCGGTACGACTATCTGGTCACCATGTGCAGAGAACTCGACGTGATCACCCCGGAGGACCCGTACCCGGTGTGGGAAGGCGCGGGGGGGCCGGTGGTGCTCGTCCCGATGTTTCTGCTCTACGACTATTCGTTCCTGCCCGAGGGCACCACGACGAAAGCGGACGGGCTGGCGTTGGCACGCGAACGCAATGTCGTCGCCACCGACGAATTCCTCCTCGCTCCCGACCCCTATCTCACGCGCGACATGTGGTGCCGCGTGCGGTTGGAGTCGACGCGGCAGCGTCTCGACGCGCTGGATCCGGCGTTGCCGACGGTGCTGATCAACCATTTCCCGCTGGTGCGTGAACCCACCCGGATGCTGTTCTACCCCGAGTTCGCGTTGTGGTGCGGTACCACCGACACCGCGGACTGGCACCTGCGGTACCGCGCAGTGTGCTCGGTGTACGGGCACCTGCACATTCCGCGCACCACGTACTACGACGGCGTGCGCTTCGAGGAGGTATCGGTCGGCTATCCCCGCGAATGGCAGCGGCGTGGCCTGCCCGAACAGGTGCTGCGGCAGATTCTGCCGGTCCCGGAGTATCCGCCGGGCACGCTCAACAAGTGGGGCGGGCATTTCACGGTGACGCCCGAGATGGAAAGGGAAGCGGAGAAGATGCGCGCACAACGAGCAAGGGAACTGCGGTGACGGACACGACCGGGAACATCCCCGACACGTCCGCGACGCTGATCGGGCGGATCCTGCCGGCAGGTGTCGTCGCCGCCGAACTGTTCGACGATCCGCCGGGTCTGGCACCGCATCCGCAGGAGGAAGCGCTCATCGCGCGGGCCGTCGACAAGCGTCGCCGTGAGTTCATCGGTGCACGTCACTGCGCCCGTCAGGCCATGCAACGGCTGGGTGTCGATCCGGCACCGGTCCTCAAGGGTGAACGCGGTGTGCCGGTGTGGCCGAACGGCGTCGTCGGTAGCCTCACTCACTGTGACGGCTACCGGGGTGCCGTCCTCGGGTATTCGCTGCAGGTGCGGTCCGTCGGGATCGACGCCGAACCGCACGATGTGCTCCCGGACGGGGTGCTGCCCGCGGTGAGTCTCGAACCGGAACGGGACTGGCTCGCCGGCACCGACGACGATGTGCACTGGGATCGCCTGCTGTTCTGCGCGAAGGAGGCGACCTACAAGGCCTGGTTTCCGCTGACCGGTCGGTGGCTCGGATTCGACGACGCCCACATCACGTTCGTCCGCGACGACACGGCGGCGGGCACCGTCGCGTCCGGATCGTTCCGGTCGCGATTGCTGGTTCCGGGCGACACCCGGAGCGGTGCGCCGGTGTCGGCGTTCGACGGGCGCTGGCTCGTCGCCGACGGTCTGGTGCTCACCGCCATCGCCGTCTCCTGAACCGGAGGTGGCAGAATCCGGCTACGTGTCTGTCACCGAAAACCCCGCTCTGGCCAATGCCGGTCTGCTCGTCGTCGACAAGGACCCGGGAATGACCAGCCATGACGTCGTTGCCCGCTGCCGGCGGCTGCTCGGCACCCGCAAGGTGGGGCATGCGGGCACGCTCGATCCGATGGCGACGGGAGTGCTCGTCCTCGGTGTGGAACGGGCCACGAAGATGCTCGGGTTGCTGTCGCTGACCACCAAGTCGTACACCGCGACAATCCGGCTCGGGCAGAGCACCGTCACCGACGATGCGGAAGGTGAGACGGTCGCGACCGCCGACGCGTCGGGGGTGAGCGACGACGCGATCGCCGCGGGCGTCGCCGCGTTGACGGGCGACATCGAGCAGGTGCCCGCGAGTGTCAGCGCGATCAAGGTCGACGGCAAACGGGCCTACGCGCGGATGCGGGAGGGGGAAACCGTCGAGTTGGCCGCCCGGCCGGTGACCGTGTCACGGTTCACTGTGGTCACACGACGGGACCTGCCCGGTGACGGATTCGTCGACCTCGAC
>NZ_JBAQXC010000124.1:0-4021 GCF_049299235.1 Rhodococcus sp. (in: high G+C Gram-positive bacteria)
GCCCGGGCCAGAGGCGGTGACCCGGTCGTGCGGGCCGTGCGGGTGGCCGCGCGGCACGATCGTGCGCTTCGGGTGGCTCCCGTTCTCGAGACCGCGCCCGGCGCCCGGGATTCGGTGGGGCTGTCTGCTGCACAGCGGTACCGCAACCTGGCCGGACGGGTGCGGTTGGGTCGTGGCGCGGTCTTGCCTGCTGGGGTGCCGGTGCTCCTCGTCGACGATGTCGTGACAACCGGTACGACCTCGGCGGAAGCGGTGCGGGTACTCTCCGCGGCCGGGTTCCGTACATGTGGGGTGCTTGTGATTGCCGCCGCGTAGGTGGACACGAGTGAAATTCGGCGGAACAGTGGCACTCTCGGAGGTTACGTACTACCGTCGCCCTCAGACCCGGAAAACACTGGTAGACGGGTGGAAACGTCCGATCCGCCAGTTCTGGGCGGAGCGTCCACGGCGCTCATCGAACACGCCGGCGCGCGGGTTGCGCCGGCCGTACGCGGGAGGTACGAGTGACGACCCCTTCGAAGTCCAAGGTTTCCGCTGCCGGTATCGACGGTGAAACTGAAGGTCCCATCGCGGACATCGTTGTCAAGGGACGCAATGTCGAGGTTCCGGACCACTTCCGGATATATGTGTCCGAGAAACTCGCCCGATTGGAGCGATTCGATCCGACCATTTTCCTGTTCGATGTCGAACTGCAGCACGAGCGCAACCGCCGTCAGATGAAGAGTTGCCAGCGGGTCGAGATCACCGCCCGCGGCAAGGGGCCGGTCGCGCGCGCCGAGGCATCCGCCGACAGCTTCTATGCAGCGTTCGAGTCGGTCACCGCCAAGCTCGAATCCCGGCTGCGGCGCACGAAGGATCGCCGCAAGGTCTCCTATGGCGACAAGACCCCGGTCTCGGTTGCTGCCGCGACCGCGGCACTCGCCCAGGACGATTCACTCGGGATCTCGCCGGACCTGGCGCACGACCTCGAATCGGACAACGAGGGCGGACCGGGTCGGATCGTGCGCACCAAGGCGCACAAGGCCGATCCGATGACCGTCGACGACGCGCTGTACGAGATGGAATTGGTCGGCCACGACTTCTATCTGTTCCACGACAAGGAATCGGACAAACCGTCGGTCGTCTACCGTCGGCACGCGTTCGACTACGGCTTGATCAGCCTGGCCTGAACGCCCGGTCGGAGCGGTCGCGATCGCAACCGCTCCGACCGAACGCCTACCATGGAATCCGGCCGGGGACCGACGAGGCCCTCGGCCGGATTTTCTTGTCCGTGCACGAACCCGAGATTGAGGACGAACACCCAGTGCTGTCGCTGACGAAGCTGCTCCGAATCGGTGAAGGTCGCATGGTCAAGCGACTCAAGCACATCGCCGAGCACGTCGAATCCCTGTCGCCGGAGTTCGAGGCGCTCACCGACGCGGAACTGCGCGCCAAGACAGACGAGTTCCGCAACCGCTACGCGGACGGGGAGTCCCTCGACGAGTTGCTGCCCGAGGCGTTCGCGGTTGCCCGCGAAGCGTCCTGGCGGGTGCTCGGCCAAAAGCACTACACGGTGCAGATCATGGGTGGTGCGGCGCTGCACTTCGGCAACATCGCCGAGATGAAGACCGGTGAGGGCAAGACCCTCACCTGTGTGCTGCCGGCCTACCTGAACGCCATCTCGGGCGACGGCGTGCACGTCGTGACCGTGAACGACTACCTCGCCAAGCGTGACTCCGAGTGGATGGGTCGCGTACACCGCTCGCTCGGGTTGAGCACCGATGTGATCCTGTCCGGGCTGACCCCCGCGCAGCGCCGCGCGGCCTACGCCGCGGACGTCACGTACGGCACGAACAACGAGTTCGGTTTCGACTATCTGCGCGACAACATGACGCACTCGCTCGACGACCTGGTCCAGCGTGGGCACAACTTCGCGGTCGTCGACGAGGTGGACTCGATCCTCATCGACGAGGCGCGCACGCCGTTGATCATCTCCGGTCCCGCGGATGCGTCCAGCAAGTGGTACTCCGAGTTCGCCCGGATCGTGCAGATGCTCGAACCGGAAACCCACTACGAAATCGACATCAGGAAGCGGACGGTCGGCGTCCACGAGGCGGGTGTCGAATTCGTCGAGGACCAGCTCGGCATCGACAATCTGTACGAGGCGGCGAACTCACCGTTGGTGAGCTACCTCAACAACGCCATCAAGGCCAAGGAGCTCTACACGAAGGACAAGGACTACATCGTCCGCGACGGCGACGTCGTCATCGTCGACGAGTTCACCGGCCGCGTCCTGACCGGCCGGCGCTACAACGAGGGCATGCACCAGGCGATCGAGGCCAAGGAAAAGGTCGAGATCAAGGCGGAGAACCAGACCCTCGCGACGATCACGCTGCAGAACTACTTCCGGCTCTACGACACGCTCTCCGGCATGACCGGTACGGCCGAGACCGAGGCCGCGGAGCTGCACCAGATCTACGGGCTCGGTGTCATTCCGATCCCGACGAACCGGTCGATGGTCCGCGTCGACCAGGGCGACCTGATCTACAAGTCGGAGGAAGCGAAGTTCGCCGCGGTCGTCGACGACGTCGTCGAGCGTCACGAGAAGGGCCAGCCGGTCCTCATCGGCACCACCAGTGTCGAGCGTTCGGAATATCTGTCGCGGCAGTTCACCAAGCGCGGTGTCGCGCACAGCGTGCTCAATGCGAAGTTCCACGAGCAGGAGGCGCAGATCATCGCGGAGGCCGGGCAGTCCGGTGCGGTGACCGTCGCGACCAACATGGCCGGTCGCGGTACCGACATCGTGCTCGGTGGCAACCCGGACATTCTCGCCGACATCGCGCTGCGTCGCCGCGGTCTGGATCCGGTGCACACGCCCGAGGACTACGAGGCCGCGTGGGACGACACCCTCGAGAAGATCAAGACCGAGGTGAAGGAGGACGCCGAGAAGGTCAAGGACGCCGGTGGACTGTACGTGCTCGGCACCGAACGGCACGAGTCCCGGCGTATCGACAACCAGCTCCGCGGCCGCTCCGGACGGCAGGGCGATCCCGGCGAATCCCGGTTCTACCTTTCTCTCGGTGACGAGCTGATGCGCCGCTTCAACGGCGCCGCCCTCGAATCGATCATGACCCGGCTGAACCTGCCCGACGACGTTCCGATCGAGGCGAAGATGGTGTCCAAGGCCATCAAGAGCGCCCAGACACAGGTCGAGCAGCAGAACTTCGAGATCCGCAAGAACGTCCTCAAGTACGACGAGGTGATGAACCAGCAGCGCACGGTCATCTACGACGAGCGCCGCCGGATCCTGCGCGGCGAGGACCTCGAGGGACAGATCGAGTCGATGATCCACGACGTGGTCGCTGCCTATGTCGACGGCGCCACGTCCGAGGGCTATGTCGAGGACTGGGATCTCGAGCAATTGTGGACCGCTCTCCGCACGCTCTACCCGGTCGGTCTCGACCACAATGCGCTGGTGGAGGCGAACGAGGATCTCGATCGCGACGAATTGCGTGTCGCCCTACTCGACGACGCCCAGCAGGCGTATGCCCGGCGTGAGGCCGAGATCGACCAGATCGCGGGTGAGACTGCGATGCGCGAACTCGAACGGCGGGTCCTGCTGTCGGTCCTCGACCGCAAATGGCGAGAACACCTCTACGAGATGGACTATCTCAAGGAGGGAATCGGGCTGCGTGCGATGGCGCAGCGCGATCCGCTGGTCGAGTACCAGCGTGAAGGCTTCGACATGTTCACCGGCATGCTCGACGGCTTGAAGGAGGAGTCGGTCGGGTTCCTGTTCAACCTGCAGGTCGAGGCCGGGCAGCCGCAGGCACCGGCGACGAGCGGGGTCAACGTGACCGCAGCATCGGCTGCGGCTGTCGCGCAGAACGCGCCGTCGTTGGCGAAGTCCGGACCAGCACCGACACCGACACCGGCACCCGCCCCGGCCGCGCTGCGCGCGAAGGGACTCGACGACACCGGCGGGCAGCAGCGTCTCACCTACTCGGGTCCGGCCGAGGACGGTAGCGCGCAGGTCAGCCGC
>NZ_JBAQXC010000125.1:0-26322 GCF_049299235.1 Rhodococcus sp. (in: high G+C Gram-positive bacteria)
AAAGGCACACGGTTCGCCTAACCCTTTCCGTTGTGCGTGGAGTCGACCTTCGCTGCGGCAACCACTTCGGCGGGTCGGCGCCCGACGGAGCTGAGCATGCCACTGACGTCGACACCGGACGCTTCGAGCGTTTCGATCACCCCGGCGATCGTCGACGGGCTGATGCCGAGGATCGACCCCACCGACCCGGACACGCCGTCGGCGCCTCCGACGATGGAGATACGGTCGATCTCGCCGACCGGTTTCGCAGCGGCAGCGGTCGCCTCGACCAGGGCTGCGAGCACGTCCGGCAGCATGAGCATCTGCGCGGCGGCCGGGCTGTAGGCGTTGAGCGCTGCCGCGATTTCCTGCTTACCGCTCGCCTCGGCTTCGAGTCGGGCACGCAGACCGTCGGCCTCGGCCTGCTGCTCGGCGCGCAGCGCGTCGGCGGCGGCCTTGCGCCCTTCGGCTTCCGCTTCGAGGCGGGCCTTGATGCCGTCGGCCTCGGCCAGTTGCTCGGTACGGACCGCGGCGGCGGCGAGTGTGCGGGCATCGGCGTCGGCAGCACCCGATCGGCGGGCAGCCTCGGCCGATGCGTCGGCCCGCAGGATCGTCGACTGCTTCTCACCCTCGGCGCGTGCGATCGCGGCTTGGCGTTCCGCTTCTGCGGGGGCGATCACGTCCGCTTCCAAGGCTGCCTTGGCCTGCTCGGCGCGGCGTTGCTCGACCTCGATGCGGGCCTGGACCTGGGCGGCTTCGGCCTGTTCCTGCGCGATCCGGACCGCCTTCTCCGCGGTCGCGCGGGCCAACGGCCCGGCCTGATCGGCCTCGGCGTTCTCCGCTTCGGTGCGGGCACGCAGTTTCGCCAGTTCGACATCACGAGCCTGGTTCGCGGCGGCGATCGCGGTGTCGGCCTCGGCCTGCGCGACCGCGCCTTCCTGCCGGGCCTTCGCGGACTGGATCTGGGCGTCGCGCTGGGCGTTCGCGGTACCGACCGCGGCGTCCCGCTTGACCTCGGCGATCCGGCGCTGACCGAGGGATTCGAGGTAGCCGTTGTTGTCGCTGATCCCGGCGATCTTCAGGACGTCGACTTCCATGCCGATGCGGGCGAGGTCGCTGCCCGCCTCGTCGACGACACTGCGGGCCAGCGTCTCACGGTTCGAGTTCAGGTCCTCGACGGTCATGGTTGCGGTGATACCGCGCAGCGATCCGGAGAGGATCTCGTTGATCTGCCGGCGCAGTTCGTCGAGGTCGGAGGTGAGGAACCGTTGGACCGCGGTCTGGACTGCTTCGTCAGCGGATCCGATACGGACCAGGCCGACGGCTTCGACGTTCACCGGCACGCCGTCGTTCGACAGCGCGTTCTGCAGATTGATGCTCACGTTGAACGGTTCGAGCGACATGATGTCCACCCGCTCGATACCGGGGATCTTGAAGCGCGCCCCACCACGGACAACCTTCGGCATTCCCCGGCCGGTGAAGACCGCGACTTCGTTCGGTGGGACCTTGATGTAGTTCCGGACGTAGACGAGTGGTAATGCGATGAACACCACCAGGGCCACCACGACGGCGACCGCGATCACGATCATGTAGTTGTCCTCAGTTCGATTCGGGCAGTTATGGATTGATGCGGGGATCGTCCGGGATCGACACGACGTGCAGAACGTCGTCGTCGAGGTCGCCGATGTAGACCCGGGAGTTCGCCGGCAGTGCTGCTGTTTCGGTGGAGACGGCGCGGGACCGCACGCGGTTGCCCTCGGTGTCGGTGAATGTGATCTCGCCCCAGCCGCCGGGCTCGATCGTCAGGGTGACGACGCCCGTCAGGCCGAGGTAGGAGGCGCGTCCGGTGTGTGAGTTACCCTGTTGCCGTAGCAGATACGGTAACAGGACGCCTCGGGTCACCAGCACCATGATCGCTGCGGTGCCTGCGGCCGCGACCGCCGCGGGAACCGAGCCGAATCCGAGAAGTGTTGCCGCACCGCCGCCCACGCCGACCCCGAGAGACGCGGTTGCGACGGTGGTGAGGTTCAGAAACGGAAGCCCGTCCCCGCCGAACTCCGATCCGATCTCGCCGACGATGAGAGTCCCCACGATCCCCACCAGACCGATTGCGAGACACGCAATGTAGAAGATGTCCACCTACCCTCATCTCCTCTCCTCGGATCGACTCGACCCTACCGTAATCGGACATTCCTCGGAGTTCGGAGCCTCCGCGGCGGGCGTCAGGCGGGATCGCCGACGAATTCCTCGATGGCCGCCAGGTTCGCGGTCATCGCGTTCTGCCACACCGAAAGCCGGTGTGCGACGATCTGGCTTTCCTTGTCGGGATGCTGAGCGATGAACTCGGACAGGGGCGACGTCCCGTCGCACATCTTGGCCCACTGCCGGACCACGACGCCGTCGCGGCCGGTCTCCACTTCGAAGCCCCACAGGGCGATCGGAGCGTCCGCCGGGCCGACCTGCCACACCCAGCGGCGGCCGTCCTCGACTTCCACGACCTCCGGATCGGTGTGCCATTCGCCGATCTGGTCACTGGCGTTGTGCCCGCGGAACCGGGCACCGACGGCCACTCCGGTCGCTCCGTCGAGCCACTCGGCCCGCTGCAGTTCGCCGTCGGCTCGGGTGGGCAGTTCGATGTCGGTGACCAACTCCCAGGCCCGCTCGGGGCTGCAGGTCAGCCGCCGGGTGACCTCGACCGTGGGGGTATCGCGCAAACGCATGACTCTCCTCAGGTTGGACTGCTGTGCGTACCGATCGTTACATGCGCACCCAGCGGGCCTCGGTCCCCACCTGCTCCTGCCGGGTCCCGCCGTCGCCGTGGAATCCGGCGTGCGCGTAGAACTGCTGCGCGCGGACGTTGGTCGCGAGGACCCACAGGTGGGCCGGCCGGTCGCCCAGCGCCGCGTCGAGCAGTCGCCGCCCGTAGCCGTGTCGCCAGCAGAAGTCACGCACATACAGTGCGTACAACTGGAGGGCCGTCGGTGCGTCCGGCTCGTCGGGAGCGCCGCTCGATGCGAATCCCACCACACTTCCGTCGGACAATTCGACGACGAGGGCATTCGACGCCCATACCCGCCAGTTCTCGATGCGTCGGCCACGTTCGTCCGGGTCACGCATACCGGCGAGAATCGCGGGGGAGATCAGTCCGGTGTAGGCGTCGTCCCAGCAGTCGGCCTGCAGATCGGCCAGTATTTCTGCTTCTGCCGACACGGCGCAGCGGATCATCCCACTCGAGATTCGGGGCATGCGTGCACCGTAGTCGCATCGGGTTCGACCTGCCGGAGCCGGCCGAGTCGGCTCAGGAGTCGGTCGGTGTCGACGGGAAGGCGGGGGTCACCGGTGAGCGCGTCGAGTGGGGTGGCGGCGAGGAAGACGACGGTGACATCGCGGTCGTAGAGCACGTCGACGACGTTGGCGAAGCGTTGCGCCGGCTCCCGCCCCACGATCCGGAGGTCGGGGATGTTGCCGATCGTCCACCGGGGAAAGTCGTCGGCGAGCGCGAGGTAGTCGACCGGCGCGGTCGTCTTCTCGCACAGATCGGCGAAGTCGATCCACAGGCAGTCGTCCTCGGCCCGGCGGACCCGGACGGGATGCCCGGCAGGTGTGAGGGTCCGGCATTCGTCGGGGGCCGGTACCCGCAGGCCCAGCCGCTCGATCCGGTTCGGGTCGATCCACCATCCGGCGGCGAATCCGGCGTCGTGCGACCCGATCGTGCGGTAGTCGGTGGGACCGTCGACGGCGATGACCGTCAGCGACTGTTCGATCAACTCGATGGTGGGCACGAAATCGTGGTGGAACAACGGATTCGGTAGCAGGGAGTGCGGCGGGTAGTTCGACGTCAGGACGATCCGGATGCGCCTGTCGAGCAGTGCGGGCAGAAGGCGGGAGATGAATTTTCCGTCGGCGGGATCGTGCACATGGAACTCGTCGAAGCACACGACGTCCACATTGCCGAGCAGATCGTCCAGGGCAGCCGCGAGGTCGTTGTCGTGTCGTCGGATGGCGCGGTGCAGATCGCGGAAGAACTCGTGGAAGTGCACTCGCAGTGTGCGGTCGGTCGGCAGTGCGGCGAAGTACGTCGCCATGAGCCAGCTCTTTCCGCGACCTGGCGGACCCCAGAGATACAGGCTGTTCTCGGTTGCGAGGGCAGCCGCGGCCTGCTTCTGCGCGTCGTCGAGGGTGTGTCCCAGTGCTGTTGCTGCGGCATCGAAGAGTGCGTACGCGACCGGGGCGGTGGGGTGTGCTCGTGAAGTTCGGCGTCTCCAGCGCATGGCAAAACTCTAACATCGTAGAGTTCTGGAATGATCGAGACATGGCACACCGTCGCTCACGCCGTGACCTCATCTGCGAGGCCGCACTCGATCTCGCGGCCGAAGGCGGCAATCACGCGCTCACCCACCAGGCGATCGACGCACAACTCGGTCTCGCACGCGGATCGACGTCGTACTACTACCGGACCCGCCGCGCACTGGTGCACGCCGCGCTCACGCACCTGACCGCCCGATCACGCGAACGGTTCCGTGCCGCGGTCCCGGACGAGCCGCCACGGTCGATCGACGAGGCAGCGGGCATCATCGCCGCATACGTGGAATCGCTGGTGAGGGAGCGTCGCCGGGACGTGCTGGCCCGATACGCGCTCATGTCCGACGCACACGACGACGACGAACTGCGCGCCGACCTGGCGTCATGCCTGTTCTCGCGGCCCGCCGCGACGGCGCTGATGGCCGCACTCGGCGCCTCCGACGCGGACGTCGCCGGCAGTGACCTCGTCAGTCTGCTCGAAGGACTGGTCTTCGATGTCGCGGTCGGGGCACGCGTGATCGTCGGTGGTGCGGCACCCGAACCGGCCGGCCGGCTGCGTGTGCCCATCCGCCGATGGGTCGAGGCGCTCGTCGCGTCATGAATGTGGTGTGCCGTTTGGGCCCCTGGAGGGGCCACAAAGGCACACCGGTGCGATCACGCCAGTGCGAGGAAGAGTTTCTCGAGTTCGGCCTCGGTCAGCGGGGTCTTGCCTTCCGGAGCGTTGTCGGCCAGGCATTCCCGCAGGCCGGTTGCGACGATCTTGAATCCGGCTCGATCCAACGCGCGGGACACGGCGGCGAGTTGGGTGACGACGTCCTTGCAGTCGCGGCCCTGCTCGATCATCGAGATCACTCCCGCGAGCTGGCCTTGCGCGCGGCGGAGGCGGTTGAGTACCAGTGCGATGCTGTCGTCGTCGCCGACCATGATGGTGTCCTTTCCCGAAAGTGCTGCCCAGTGTACCCCAGGGGGTATGTGGACGGAGGGGTGTAGTTCAGCGCAGGAAGATGACATCGACGAGTACGTAAGCGGCCACCGCGAAGATCAGATACGCGAACCAGCGTTGAAGCCGGTCGGTGTCCAATCGGGTTCCGATCTGCCCGGCGATCAGCGAACCGACGATCGCGGTGCCCGCGAACGCGGCCGTGATCGCCCAGTCGATGCTCGTGCTGCTCAGGTGGGAGACCAACCCGGCCGCGGAATTGGCCACGATGATCACCAGTGAGGTGCCGACCGCGACGGGCATCGTGATGCCGAGCATGAGTACCAGGACGGGGATGATCAGGAAGCCGCCGCCGACACCGAACAATCCCGTGAGGAAACCCACTGCCAGGCCCGCCGGGATCGAGCGGGATGCGCACCTGCGCCAGTTGATCCCGGATCCCTGGGTCGAGCACGCGGTCCCGGTATCGCCGCGGTCGGCGAGCATACGTGCTCCCGCCGCGACCATCACCACTGCGAACCCGATCAGCAGCGCCGACTCGGGCAGTAGTCGCCCCACGGCGCTGCCGGCGAAGGTGGCCGGGATTCCGGTCGCGGCGAAAATGCCCGCGAGCCGCCATTCCACTTGGTGAGCACGCACTTTCGGTAGTGCGCCGACCGCCGAGGCTGCACCCACGACGATCAGCGAGATCGGGATCGCCTGTTCGATGTCCAGGCCGAGGCCGAAGACCAGTGCGGGGACCGCGAGGATCGATCCGCCGCCGCCGAGCAGTCCCAGCAGCACGCCGATCACGGCACCGAATCCGAGTGCGAGTGCCCACGTCATCGACGACCTCCCGGTGCGGGTGCGCTCACGCTCGGCGTCCGTCCGTGGTGTTCGCCGATTCGGTCAGGTGGGCGACGATGGTGGCCGGATTGCACGAGGCACTGCGGTTGTAGGGGAGCTTCGACAGTACCGCGCCCATTGCGCAGGTGTTCGACACGGCGGCGAAGGTGAGTCCGCCGCCGATGCCGGCGGCGAGCCACTTCAGTTTGGGTGCGGCGACACTGGCGAGGATCGAACTCAGCACGAGCGAACCGGCGACGAGCCGGACCTGCCGCTCGAGATCCCAGCGCTGGGTGCCGCGGTTGACCGGCAGGCCGGCGTCCTCCCAGTCGAGCATGCCGCCGTCGAGGATGTGGACGTTGAACAGGCCGGCGGCGCGCAGGGTTTCTTCGGCCTGAGTGGCGCGGTTTCCGGAGCGGCACACCAGCACGATGCTCTCGTCGAGGTGCGCGAGAAATTCGTCGCGGTGTTCGCGCAGCAGATCGAGCGGCACGTTGTAGGCGCCGGGGATGTGGGCGGATTCGAATTCGCCCGGTGTTCGGACATCGACGATCCGCACGTTCTTACCGGAGTCTGTCAGTTCGTGCAGGGCGATCGCATCGATGGTGGCAGTGGCGGACTCGGTCATGGGGGCCTCTCGGTAAGAGCGTCAGGGAATACCCTATGGGGTACTTGACATACCCTAGGGGGTATATGACAGTCTGTCCACATCGCCGGATAATTCCGGAGAATCCATCCGGCACCAGCTACGGAGGAACCCATGATTCTCGAGCAGTACTACATCGAGTGCCTCTCGCACGCGTCCTACCTGATCGGTGACGAGAGCACCGGCCGGGCCGTCGTCGTCGACCCCCGCCGCGACATCACCGAATACCTCGACGACGCAAAGAAATACGGACTGTCCATCGAGGGGATCATCAACACGCACTTCCACGCCGACTTCGTCTCCGGCCACCTCGAACTGGTCGACGCCACGGGCGCGTGGATCGGATTCGGGGAGGCCGCCGACGCCGACTACCCGATCCGCCGGCTGAGCGACGGGGAGCGGATCTCGCTCGGTGAGGTCGAACTCGAGATCCTGTCCACGCCCGGACATACCTGGGAATCGATCTCGGTGCTGGTGCGTGAACGTCCCGATGCGGTGCCGACCGCCGTGCTCACCGGCGATTCACTGTTCATCGGTGACGTCGGCCGCCCGGATCTGGTCAATCTTGGCGACGGATCCACCACCGATCTGGCGCGGGCCATGTACCGCACCGTCCACGAGAAGCTGCTGACGCTTCCCGACCAGGTCGTCGTCATGCCCGCGCACGGCGCAGGGTCGTCGTGCGGGAAGAACCTGTCGGCGGAACTGACCTCCACCATCGGTGAGCAGCGGGCGACGAACCCGTCGGTGCAGCCGATGACCGAGGACGCCTTCGTCGCGCTCGTCACCGACGGGCAACCGGCCGCCCCGTCGTACTTCTCCGTCGACGCCGCCATGAACAAGCGGGTCCATCCGCTCCTCGCGCAGGGCCACACCATCCCCGAACTGACTCCCGCGGAGGTGCGGGCCGAACTCGCCGCAGGCACCCGCGTGCTCGACGCGCGCAGCGTCGACGACTTCGCCGCCGGACACCTGCGCGGTTCGGTCAACGTCGGATTCGACGGTCGCTTCGCCGAGACCGGCGGCATGGTCGCCGATGTCGGTGAGAGGATCGTGCTGATCAGTTACCCCGGCGAGGGGCAGGATGCGGCACTGCGTCTGGCCCGGATCGGATCGGACGGTGCGGCCGGCTACCTCACCGTCGATCACGGTGCGTCGTTCCCTGCGGAACTGGCCGAGTTGGTGCAACCGGCGCCGCGCACCACGGTCGAGGATCTCGACCGGTTGCTCGCCGCCGATGCGGTGACCCTCGTCGACATCCGCAATCCCGGTGAACGCGACGCCGGAACCATCCCGGGTGCGGTGCCGATCCCGCTGGCGCAACTGCGAACCCGGCTGGATCAGGTGCCGGGCGGCAAGCCGATTGTGGTGCACTGCGCCGGTGGCTGGCGCTCGAGCGTCGCGGCGTCGCTGCTGCGAGCCGAAGGATTCGACAACGTCTCGGATCTTCTCGGCGGCTACAACGCCTGGGCAGAGGGACACATCCCGGCCTGACAGTTCGACCGAAAACATCGACATACCAGGAGGATTCCCATGTGTTACCCCGTTTCGTGTCCACGTTGCGGCAAGACCGGCTGGGGCGGCTGCGGACAGCACGTCGACGCGGTGATGCGCGCCGTGCCCGCCGCCGATCGCTGCACGTGCAGTCCGGACGAACCGCCGGCCACGGACCGGCGCTCGGCATTGCGGTCGTTGTTCCGCCGGTGACCTCGCTGCCGGTTCGGCATCCCCGGCCGCTCGGGCAGCGGCTGGGTACGCTGGGATTCCCCGGCGCGCACGCCGTGGAGACCTGCTGACGAGGGGAACGAGATGGCCGAGCACGACGACTGGAATACCCGGATCATCAACGAATTCCGTTCGAACGACGGGCGAGTCGGCGGGAACTTCGAGGGCGCTCCACTGCTGCTCGTGCACCACCGGGGACGCAAGTCCGGGAAGGAGAGCATCACCCCGATGATGTACCTGCCCGACGAGAACGACCCGGCCACCGTGTACGTCTTCGCTTCCAGTGCCGGTGCTCCCCGCAATCCCGCGTGGTACTACAACCTCGTCGGTGCCGGCCGTGCACGCGTCGAGCGTGGCGCCGACACCTTCGACGCCACGGTCACCGAGGTGGTCGACGCGCAGCGCGACCGGATCTACGCCGAGCAGGCGAGTCGATACCCGGGGTTCGCGGACTACGAGACGAAGACTTCGGGGATCCGCGTCATCCCGGTCCTTGCGCTGCGACGAACCTGACGGGCATTCGTGTTCGCGGGGGCGCATCCCCGCTAGTATCGAATGCGTGTTCGAATCGAGTGGTGCGTGGGCTCATGGGGTGGCATAACGGCCCGCCCACCTGGGCAGAGCTGGAACGTGTCCTGTCCGGCCGCCCCCGCCGGGAGCCGGAGTTCCCCGGCGACGGCAACGACAGCCCGGCCTGGTCGCGTACCCGGTCGGAATACGAGGCCCGCGTACACAGGCCGGCCGGGCCGGTCGTGCCGTATGCCGAACTGCACGCGCACTCGGCGTTCAGTTTCCTCGACGGCGCCTCCACTCCGGAGGAACTCGTCGAGGAAGCGGCCCGGCTGGGGCTCGGGGCGCTCGCGCTCACCGACCACGACGGGCTGTACGGTGTCGTCCGGTTCGCGGAGGCCGCGCGGGAGTTGACGATGCCCACCGTGTTCGGTGCCGAACTCGGTGTGGACGACGCGCACCTGCTGGTCCTGGCGCGCGGGCAGGAAGGGTACCGGAGGCTGTCCCGGCAGATCGCCGCCGCACACCTGGCCGGCGGCACCAAGGGTGCGCCCCGATACGACCTGGACGCACTCGCCGCCGCGGCAGGCGGCCACTGGCAGATCCTCACCGGCTGCCGACGCGGCCACGTCCGACGCGCCCTCACCGAGGGCGGGTTCGACGCGGCCGGGGCCGCCCTGCGTGAACTGATCGACCGTTTCGGCACCGACCACGTCACCGTCGAACTGACCTGTCACGGCCTGCCCGACGACGACGAACGCAACACCGCCCTGGCCGCGCTCGCCGACGCACACGGGTTGGCCTGCGTCGCGAGCACGGCGGCGCACTTCGCGGACCCGTCCCGCCGGCGGCTCGCGATGGCGATGGCCGCGATCGGTGACCGGCAGAGCCTCGACGACGCCGCGGGCAGGCTCGCCCCCACCGGCGGCGGACACCTGCGGTCCGGCGCCGAGATGGCGCACCTGTTCGCCGACCATCCCGGTGCCGTGCGCCACGCCGCGGAACTCGGCGCCGCATGTGCCTTCGACCTGCGGCTCATCGCGCCGAACCTGCCGCCCTTCGACGTGCCCGCCGGCCATACCGAACTCACCTGGCTGCGCCGACTCACCCTCGACGGGGCGCTTCGCCGTTACGGACCGCCGGAACGCAACCCCGCCGCGTACCGGCAACTCGACCACGAACTCGACATCATCGGCAGCCTCGGCTTCCCCGGCTATTTCCTCGTCGTGCACGACATCGTCACGTTCTGCAAGAACAACGACATTCTGTGTCAGGGAAGAGGATCGGCGGCGAACTCCGCCGTTTGCTATGCCATCGGCATCACCCACGTCGACCCGGTCCGGGGCGATCTGCTCTTCGAACGCTTCCTGTCCCCGGAGCGCGACGGACCCCCGGACATCGACGTCGACATCGAATCCGATCGTCGTGAAGAAGCCATCCAGCACGTCTACCGCACATACGGGCGCGAATACGCCGCGCAGGTCGCCAACGTCATCACCTACCGCGGTAAATCCGCCGTCCGAGACATGGCCCGCGCGCTCGGCCACTCGCAGGGCCAGCAGGATGCGTGGAGCAGGCAGGTCAGCCGCTGGCACGGCGTCACCGCCGAGACCGACAGGGCCGACACCGACACCGACATCCCGCGCCCGGTGCTCGAACTCGCCGCGCAGATCGAAGGTCTGCCGAGGCACCTGGGTATCCACTCCGGTGGCATGGTCATCTGCGACCGGCCCATCGCCGACGTGTGCCCCGTCGAATGGGCGCGGATGCCCGGGCGCAGCGTGCTGCAATGGGACAAGGACGACTGCGCCGCCGCGGGACTCGTCAAATTCGACCTCCTCGGTCTCGGGATGCTCTCCGCGCTGCACTACATGATCGACCTGGTCGCCGAGAACGAAGGTGTCACCGTCGATCTCGCGTATCTCGACCTGACCGAACGCGGTGTCTACGACATGCTGTGCCGCGCCGACTCGGTGGGGGTGTTCCAGGTGGAGTCGCGGGCGCAGATGGCGACACTGCCCCGGCTGAAACCGCGCACCTTCTACGACCTGGTGGTCGAGGTCGCGTTGATCCGTCCCGGACCGATCCAGGGCGGCTCCGTCCACCCCTACATCCGGCGCCGCAACGGACTCGAACCGGTCGTCTACGACCATCCGTGCCTCGAAAAGTCGCTGAAACGGACCCTCGGGGTGCCGCTGTTCCAGGAACAGTTGATGCAGATGGCCGTCGACGCGGCCGGATTCACCGCCGCCGAAGCCGACCTGCTGCGGCGCGCGATGGGCGCGAAACGGTCGACAGAAAAGATGGAACGGCTCCGCGACCGTCTCTACGACGGTATGCGCGAGAAGCACGGCATCGTCGGCGACGTCGCCGACCGCATCTACGAGAAGCTGTATGCGTTCGCGAATTTCGGTTTCCCGGAAAGTCATTCGCAGAGTTTCGCGTCGCTCGTGTTCTATTCTGCCTGGTTCAAACTGCATCATCCGGCGGCGTTCTGCGCGGGCTTGTTGCGTGCCCAGCCGATGGGGTTCTACTCGCCGCAGTCCCTCGTCGCCGACGCCCGCAGGCACGGGGTGATCGTGCACGGACCGGACATCAACGCGAGCCTCACGCACGCCACCACCGAGAATCGGGGCGCAGAGGTGCGGCTCGGCCTCGGCACGGTCCGGCACATCGGCGACGCACTCGCCGACCGGATCGTCACCGAACGCGACACGCGCGGCCCGTACACCTCGTTTCCGGATCTGACGACCCGAATCGAACTGAGCACCGCGCAGGCCGAATCGCTCGCCACCGGGGGAGTGCTCACCGGTTTCGGTATCACTCGCCGCGAAGCGTTGTGGGCGGCGGGAGCGGCGGCCGGTCAGCGCCCCGGACGACTGCCGGGGATCGGGGCGTCCACGCAGGCCCCGGCGCTGCCCGGCATGAGCGACGTCGAACTCGCCGCGGCGGACGTGTGGGCGACGGGAGTGTCACCGGACAGCTACCCCACACAGTTCCTGCGACCGCAACTCGACGCGCTCGGTGTCGTCCCCGCCGGGCGATTGGTGCAGGTCCCCGACGGGCAGCGGGTGCTCGTCGGGGGTGCCGTCACCCATCGGCAGCGGCCCGCGACCGCCGCAGGTGTCACCTTCCTCAACCTGGAGGACGAGACGGGCATGGTGAATGTGGTGTGTTCGGTGGGACTGTGGGCGAAATACCGCACCCTCGCGCACACCGCACCGGCGCTGCTGGTGCGCGGACGGGTGCAGAACGCGGAGGGGGCGGTCACCGTCGTGGCGGACCGGTTGCAGCGGATGGACGTGCGAATGGCGGGGAAGTCCCGCGATTTTCGTTAGGATCGCCGCCATGAAACGGCTGCTGGTGGTTCTGCTCTCGGCGATCGCACTGCTCGTCACCGGTTGCGACGGGGGCGGCAGTTCTTCGGGGGGCGGTTCGGTCGCGTCGATGCCTGCGTCGCCGTCCCTGGCCGACGGCACCCGCGAATCCGCACCGGCCGCCGCGCAGAGCAGCGACGCGCAGGCCACCGACCGGAAGGAGATCGTCACCGGGCGCCTGATGCTCACCGCCGACGACCCGGTCGCCGCCGGGCGGCAGGTCGTGACCATCGTCGAAGAGTCGGGTGGCCGTGTCGATTCCGTCACCGAACAACCCGAGATCAGCAGTGTGCTCACGGTGCGGGTGCCTGCGGATCGGCTCGCGGGCACCCTCGACGAACTCCGCGGCCTCGGCGAGGTCACCAGCTTGACCACCACCCGCGACGACGTCACCTTGCAGTACACGGATCTCGAGGCGCGGATTTCCGCGCTGCAGGCGTCGGTGGATCGACTGCGGGCACTGATGACGTCCGCTGCGAACACTGCCGACCTCATCGAGGCGGAAAACGCGCTGGCGCAGCGGCAGGCGGAGTTGGACAGTCTCACCGCGCAGCAGCGCTACCTGTCGGATCAGATCGACCTGTCCACCCTGACCGTGGACATCAGTGCCGAACCGCGCCGCCCCGACGATCGGGACAGCTTCTGGGACGGGGTGGTCGAGGGTTGGGACAACCTGCGGTCCGCGGTCGGTGATTCGATCGTCACGTTCGGTGTCGCACTGCCGTGGCTCGGGTTCCTCCTCGTCGGCGCGGGCGTCGTCTATCTGATCGTCCGGTTGCTCGCCCGCATCGGCCGTCGCCGCCCGGTAGCGTCGGCAGACACTGCAACCCCTGACGAGAACCCGAAGGTGGAGGTGGACGATGAATAATCGACGGAACCGAATCCTCGTTGCCGGAGCATGTGCGGCGGCCGCGGTGCTGCTGTCCGCGTGCGGCGGGGGAGGCGGTGATGGTGCTACCACCGTCGAATCATCCACTACCGCAATACAAACCGGTGGCAGTGCCGCGGAATCAGCCGCTCCGGAGCCCACGGTCACTGAACCCACCGCCGAGGAATCTCCGGTGTCTGCGCCCTACCGGGCCGAGGACACGCTGGTGTCGGGGTCGACCGACACGGTCGACTACACAGTGGTGATCCCGCAGATCAGCGGCGGGAACCCGGCGGTCGTCGCCGAATTCAACGAGTCGATGCGCTCGGCGCTGCAAGACCAGATCGACCACGACGACGAGATGCGCTACACCCTGTCGACACAGACGCACGAGGTCACCCGCATCGGCGGTCACGTCGTCGCGGGCCTGCTCGTCACCTCGTTCAACGCGAATCCGCCGGGGGCGCACCCCACGCCGATCGTCGCCACGGTCGTCGTGAACACCGACACCGCCGCCCCCATCACGCTGCCGGATCTGTTCCCGGATCTGCAGGCCGGGCTGAACCGACTGTCGGAACAAGCGATGCAACTCGTGCCCGCCACCACCGGTCTCGGTGATGCGTTCGCCGCGGACGGGGTGACCCCGGAACTCCACAACTTCGCGAACTGGCTGCCCACGCCCACGGGCATGGAAATTCACTTCGACGACTATCAGGTCGGGCCGCACGCGGCAGGGCTCGTCGTCATCACCGTGCCGTGGGAAAACCTGAGCGACGTCATGGACCCCTATCTGGCGACCGTCGTCGCCAGCTGAACGGTCAGACGCCGCCGGCGAAACCGTGCTGGCGCCACGCCTCGTAAGTGACGACGGCCGCCGCGTTCGACAGGTTCAGGGATCGGCGACCGGGCAGCATCGGGATGCGAACCTGCGCGGTGATGTGCGGGTCGGCGAGCACCTCGTCGGACAGGCCGGTCGGTTCCGGCCCGAACAACAGCACATCGCCGGGCCGGTAGTCGATCGACGCGTACGACACATCGCCGTGCGCGGTGAACGCGAAGACCCGCTCCGGTTGCAGTGCGTCCCACGCCTCGTGCAGGCCGGCATGCACGGTCACCGACGCCAGGTCGTGATAGTCCAGCCCGGCACGCCGCAGTTTCGGCTCGGACAGGTCGAAGCCGAGCGGTTCCACGAGATGCAGTTCGCAACCGGTTCCGGCGACCATGCGGATCGCGTTGCCGGTGTTCGGGGGTATACGGGGTTCGTGGAACATCACTCGGAACACCGGCACCACCTTGCCACAGTCACCGACAGGCGTTGTGGGCCGATCCCGACCATCTGGGAGCGAGCAATCTCAATCGACTCCGTGCAGGCAGGGCATGTCGGCCTACGGAAGGTCGATGTCGTTGCGACAGAAGATCGGGGAGGCCGACCGGTAGATCGAACAGGTCTTCAACCGGCGCGAATCGGATAGTCTCGCTCGGTCGGTTTTCGTCGACAGACGACACGTAGCGATGGGGAGGTTCGGTGGCTGCTGTGCGCATCGTCGGAGTGTTTGCTCTCACCGTGGGAATTCTGGTGGGTTCAGCGGCGACGGCACGCCCGGCGCCCGTCGACGAAAACACGCAGGTTCCGGTGCAGTTCGCGGACCAGGCATTGGCATGGACCGGATGCGCCGAACAGTCATTGGTGGACGCCGTCACCGAACCCGACGTGTATGCCGTGTTGCGCGCACCGATGTTGCGTGATCTCGAGTGCGCGACGGTGCATACTCCACTGGACTGGTCGCGCCCCGACGATGGCCGCTCCGTCGAATTCCGCATCTCGCGCCTGCGTGCGACCCCGCAGGACCGAACACCGAAGGCACTGTTGACGAGCCCGGGCGGCGCCGGTGCCGGCAACCTCACGAGCCCGTCGACGACCGCGCGTGCTCTCCCACAACTGCGCGACGTCTACGACCTCTACGGCTTCGACGCGCGCGGCACCGCCACGAGTACGTCGGCGCAGCGGTGCGATCGGAACCTCTCCGGTGATCCGCAGCTTCTCGGCACCGGCCGATACGACACGTACGACACGCTCGACTTCTCACCGGAATCGTTGGCGCGTCAGTTCGACGAGGCGCAGCGCTGGATGTGGGCGTGTGCGAACGGCGCGGATCGGACCGCGGACGGAACGTCCACGCTCGGATACGTCAACTACTGGCAGACCGCCCGCGACCTCGATCTGGCGCGCCACCTGATCGGTGTGCCGACCTGGAGTTACCTCGGCGCGTCCCAAGGCACGGCGCTCGGCGCCGAGCTCATCCGCACCTTTCCCCACCGCATCGATCGCTGGGTGTTCGATTCTGTCGCGAGCCCCTCCCGAACCACAACCGCCGCAGGAATTTTCGATCGCTATCGAACCCAGTATCGACGGTTGGAAGAAGACTTCGTCCCGTGGCTCGCCGGCCGCGACACTGCGTTCGGTGGAACGCCCACAGAGGTGCTTGCGTCGCTGACCGCGCTTCGCGCGAACCTGGTGCAGAAGCCGGTGCAGCTTCCGGGGGACCGGAGCTTCAGTGGAAACGACCTGAATGTGGTGTTGCTCGGCGTGGGTAATGTCGCGGACGAAGCGCTGGCCATGACGCTGTCGACGGTCCTCGCGGCAGACCGGGATCGGTCCGGCCCACAAACGATCCAGGCGTTGGTGAACGTCGTGACGACCGTGCGAATCCCAGTGGTCGTCGGCGAGCAGTTCGAGACCGCAGCGTTCGGCGGAGACCGCTCGGGCTGGTGGACAAGCATGAACTGCGGGTCGGGAACTTGGGAGCGCGACCCGAATGCCGTCGCCGCCGAAGCACGCGCGGTCGCGCACGACGCCCCGCTCACCTACCTGGGAATGGGCCTGACCGCAGCGTGTGCATTCTGGCCGGAGGGGAACGTCGAGGCGTACCGAGGTGGGGGTGACGATGTGCCTGCCGGTCTGATCGTGCACAACGAGCATGACACCGTCACCGCACTCTCCGATGCACAGCAGACGCGTGCGGCGCTACCCCGATCGAGGCTGGTGACGGTAGCCGGGAAGCATCGGCACCTGGTGCTTCCGGTGGTGCAACCGCTCGACACGATCGGAGCTCCGGGCACCAGCGTGTGCGCGACAGACACTGTGCTCGGATATCTGCTGGACGGAGTTCTGACCCCGGCCGACATCGAGTGCCGTGCAGACGATCGACTGGAGGCAGGCAAGGTTCCCGGCTGAGTGCCGACGGATGAACGCGCAGGATTGCATCCCACGCCGGCCGGCAGCCGGCGTGCGATACGAACTCGGATACTTGTCGGTGGCCCCCGCTACAATTCGAACATGCATTCGAGTAGCGGAGCTGGAGGGTCGGACCGGGTGGAACGCCACCTGGCGGCGCTCGATGCCGCCGTCGAGGGCCTGCTCGCCGAATCACTGACCGGGCTGCCCCAGTCGGACGTCGTCGAGTCCCTGCAGCGGATGGAGGTGTCGCTGCGCAAGGCCTCCGCGGTGGGGCACCGGCTGATCGTCGAATCCGTCGAACGATGCATCCCGGGGAATCTCGCCTGCCGGTCCGTCAACGACTTCCTGATCTCCTCCCTCCGCATTTCCGGCGCCGACGCCGCGAAACGAGTCAAAGGTGCCGTCACGGTCGGCACCTGGCACGCCGTCGGCGGTGAGACGCTGGACGTGACGCTGTCGGCCACCGCGGCCGCCGTCCGTGACGGAGCGATCGGCCCCGATCATGTCGCCGCGATCGCGAAGATCATGCGAAGCGTGCCGCAGGGGATCGGCACCGACGAGATCGCCGTGGCCGAACAGATCCTGTCCGATGCGGCACGCTCCATCACCCCTGAGGATGTCACCAAGATCGGCATTCACCTGCTCGCGCATCTCGACCCGGACGGCGACGGGCCGAACGAGCGGGAACGCAAGCGCCGCCGAGGTTTACGGATCGGTAAGCAGGGAGCCGACTCGAACCGGTCCTCGCCAAACTCGCCCGACCGGGTATGAACAACCCCGACGACCCGGACTCCCCGTCCGGCGTCGTCGAATCCCCGACGCTCGACCGCGAGGCCTTGGCACAGGCCGCCTCCCGCGACGCTCGCACCCCGGCGCAACGCAACCACGACGCACTGAAAGTCGGGTTGCGACACGTGCTGTCGTCCGGTGTGCTCGGAAGCCATCGGGGTCTGCCCGTCACCGCGATCGTCACCATGACGTTGCGGCAACTCGACGAGGCAGCCGGGGTGGCGACCACCGCGACCGGCGGTGTCGTCCCGATCCGGGACGCGCTGCGGATGGCCGAGAACGCCCACCCGGTGCTCGCGCTGTTCGACCACAACGGCCGCCCCCTGCACCTCGGACGCAGCCGCCGCCTCGCCTCCGCCGATCAGCGGCTCGCGCTCATCGCAGCCTCCCGCGGCTGCACCCGGCCCGGTTGCGATGCACCCGCCACGCTCACCGCCGTCCATCACCTCACCGAATGGAAGGACGGCGGCGGCACCGACATCACCAACGAGGATCTCGCCTGCGATCACTGTCACGCCCTCGTTCACGACGGACCCGGCGGGTGGAAAACGCGTGTGGCGCCGCCCGAGTCGCCGCATCCGGGCCGCACCGAATGGACCGCTCCACCGCACATCGACCCGGAGCAGGTGCCTCGGGTGAACCATCGGCACCACCTCGACCACCTCGTCGCAGGTGCGCTCGCCCACCACCGTGCGCGTCGGGACGCAGAACTACGCCGCCGGCGTCGCCACACCGGACAGACCGCCGACCGTGACGACGCGGTTCCCTGACCGGTGATCAGTAGGCCGCGTCGATGTGCTGCTGGCCGGAACTGGCCCGCGGTGTGGCCGGTGCCGCCGCGGTCACCGTGGTGCGCTCGGGCGACGAATCCGGCGTTCCGGCCGCCCCGCGATCCTGGCACCGGCGACCGCTTGGTCGACGTGATCGGCGCAGGTGGCCAGGTCGAGCACTCCCGGTTGGCATGATCGACTCCGACGGCGCAGTTGTTGCTGTTGCTGGCGCTATCGACCACAGGCAAGGAGTGTTGTCACCCATGATCACCATCGCCGATCTGGCCGGCGCCGTCTACACCTCGGGAAAGGTGTTCGACGGTCTCGCCACCGGCCGCCTCGACACCGAGAACTTCCTGCGCTCAGGAAGCCTGACTGGCATCTCGTCCCGCGCCGACCTGGCGCTGCTCGAAGATCTCCGGGACGTCGCGCAGTTCATCATCGACCACCACGACCAGCCGGTCGACGCCGCGTATGTCTGTGCGATCAACGCGCAGATCACCCGCAGCGGCGCGCTACATCCCGGACAGTTTCGTACCGATGCCCAACAGATCGGCGTTCACACCCGCTACGGCCGACATACTCCTCCGGCGCTGACCGAGCGTGGGCTACAGCAGTTGCTCGACGCGCTGACCAGTGACGATGTCACCGAGCATGCGCTGGATCTGTTCGTCGAGCTCGCCAAGGCCCAACCGTTCGAGGACGGGAACAAGCGCACCGCGTTGTTCGTCGCGAACAGTCGTCTCATCGGCGGTGGCCGGATGCTGGTCGTCCCCGTCGAAGAACACGATCCGACACTGTCCGACACCTTCAACGATCTGCTCGCCGAGGCGTACATCCGCGACGAGCACGACGCAGTGAAGGCCCTGCTGCGCGACCACGGACTCACTGCGATCCCGAGTCGGGGCCGGCGAGTCCGCGACAACCCGCTCAGCTGACCTGGCCCGACCAGAAGAACCCGCACTTCGTCCTCGCCGGCTCAGGGCACGACCACGTCCGTGGACATCGGAATGCTCGGGCGGTCGGTTCGGAGGGTGAGGTGAACGCGTCCCGGGCCTGTCTCCACTTGCACGACCAGCGGGGTGGTGCTCGAGTGACGCGCGGGTATGAACTGGTGGAACGACCCGCTTCGGCCGGTGTCGAAGTTCTGCCAGTCGACGACTGCGGTGACATCGCAGGCCAGAAGGGTCGGTGCCCACTCGCCCAGCGGTGAGAATCCTTGGGTGAGTCGCAGTTCCACCGAATGAGCGGCCCCGGGGGCGTTGGAGTACTCGACGAGCGGTCCGTCGTACGCGGTTCCGGTGGCGTAGATGATTCCCGTGCAGATGCCGTCACCCAATGTCGGTACCGGTGGGATGAAGACGTCGTTCATGACGCAGCTACGGGGTCCTGTGTTCGACCACCCGAGCTGACATGGGTCTGCGGCGCTGGCAGTTCCAGGCATTGCAACGAACAGTGCAGCACCGAGGAGTCCGGCGGCTGCGGTGGAGGTTACTCGATGTGGAATTTTCATAGCACTCACATCGTGCGGTCTGCCGGATTCATTACACCGGAACAAGACAACGTATTCGTCTTCCACAGTTTCCCAGCGCAACTCGACGGTTTACTCGACGAACTGCCGCCTACGCCCGTGCGACCGCTTGCCGGAACCGGTACGGCGTGGACGATGGAGGTATGGGCAGCGACAACACCGAGGTCCAATGGACAGGAGCCCACGTCACGGGACGCAGTTTCCGCGGCGCGGACCTGCGCGGCTCCGTCATCGAGGATGCCGTCTTCATCGACTGCGACTTCACCGACGCGAATCTGACCGGCAGCAGCCATCTGCGTAGTACCTACCGATCGTGCACGTTCATCCGCACCGACCTGTCCGACAGTGCTTTCCGGCGCTGCTCGCTGGCCGGGTCCGTGTTCACGCAGTGCCGGATGCCGCACCTGGTCCTCGACGACGCGGACTTCACCCGCGCGTCGCTGCGCAGCGCCGACCTGCGGGGACTCGACCTGAGCACGTGCATTTTCCGGGACGCAGACCTGACCCGCGCGGACATGCGATACGCGGCGCTGCGGTCGGTGGATCTGTTCGGGGTGCGACCCGTCGGGGTCCGGCTCGACCACGCGGATCTGCGGGGCGCCCACATCGGTCCCGCGCTGTGGCGCAGCGCGGAACTGGACCACACCCGGATCGAGCGGGGGCAGGCCATCGACTTCGCTCGTGCTCACGGACTCGACGTCGACGAGCCCGACCGTCGGTGACTGGCCGGGACGCCGCTGAACGACCGGGACGCCGTTGCAATATCGGGAAGGTAGACCTGCGACAATGGCTGTCGTGACTGCGACGATCCTGGACGGCAAGGCAACCCGCGACGAGATTTTCGAGGACCTGACGGCCCGTGTGGCCGCGCTGAAGGCCAAGGGCATCACGCCCGGTCTCGGCACCGTCCTCGTCGGCGACGACCCCGGATCGGCCGCGTATGTGCGCGGCAAGCACAACGATTGCGCGCGGGTCGGTATCACCTCGATCCGCAAGGATCTTCCCGCGGACATCACCCAGGAACAGTTGAACGCCGCGATCGACGAGCTCAACGCCGATCCCGCATGTACCGGCTACATCGTGCAGCTTCCGCTTCCGAAGCAGCTCGACGAG
The DNA here is from genome assembly GCF_049299235.1 of Rhodococcus sp. (in: high G+C Gram-positive bacteria). Classification (GTDB taxonomy): domain Bacteria; phylum Actinomycetota; class Actinomycetes; order Mycobacteriales; family Mycobacteriaceae; genus Rhodococcus. Next base: position 20,614 of record NZ_JBAQXC010000125.1, read on the forward strand.
AACGCCGCGCTCGAACGCATCGACCCGGACAAGGACGCGGACGGTCTGCATCCGGTGAACCTGGGCCGGCTCGTGCTCGGCAAGGACGCCCCGCTGCCGTGCACTCCGCGTGGCATCGTGCATCTGCTGCGTCGCTACGAGGTTCCGATCGCCGGCGCCCACGTGGTGGTCATCGGTCGCGGTGTCACCGTCGGCCGGCCGATCGGGCTACTGCTCACCCGCCGGAGCGAGAATGCGACCGTGACGCTGTGCCACACCGGCACCACGGACCTGAAGGCGGAAGTCCAGCGCGCGGATATCGTCGTCGCGGCTGCCGGGGTGCCGGGTCTGGTGACGGCGGACATGGTCAAGCCGGGTGCGGCGGTACTCGATGTGGGTGTTTCGCGCACCGCCGACGGTCTGCGTGGCGACGTCGCCGACGACGTGCGTGAGGTCGCCGGATTCGTCTCCCCGAACCCCGGTGGTGTCGGTCCGCTGACCCGCGCTTTCCTGCTGACGAACGTGGTGGAGCGGGCCGAGCAGCTCGCCGGGCTCTGATCCGGCATCGGGCGATTCGAATGAACCGTTGGGTGCAGTTCGCCCGCCGGAACCTGCCGCTGGTGGCGGTGACCGTGGTGATCGTCGCCGCGGTGGTGCTGGTGCTCGCGGACCGGTGGCGGCGTGGCGCTTTCGTGTTCGGTGGCGCGACGATCCTCGCCGGTGTCCTGCGATGGATGCTGGCCCCCGATCAGGTCGGGGTGTTGGCGGTGCGCAGCAAGGGATTCGACGTTGCGGCGCTGCTCCTGGTGGGAGGGACGATCGTGGCGCTGGCCGTCTCGATCGACCCCCTCGGCACGGACTGACCGCGGCCGGTTACACCCGAGTCCAGGTGCCGAGCAGGGGGATGCCGATCACCGGATGGCCGACGGTGAGTTGCCCACGGGTGGCGGCGATTCCGATCTCGAAGATGTCGCGACCCGCGAGGTGTGTCCGGGCGAACGCGGCGAGTTCGTCGTTGCCCGCTGCCCACGGGTTCGCCGGGCGCAGGTCCAGGGCACCCTCGAGCTGGCGTGGATCGTCGTCGAGGCCGCGGCCGCGCGGGAGCAGCCGAAGCCCGTCCGTGGTGTGCATCGCGATGGGGAACGCGCGACCGGACGGCGAGGTCGATCGTGGATTGGTCGAGGGCCGGATTCGCGTCGGCCAGTACCGGTTGCGCGAGCGGGGCGCCGGTGGCGGTGAAACTCCAGGTATCCGATGTCAGGGACTTGTGCCAGTAGCCGGTGTGTTCGCCGTCGCGGCCCTCCACACGCAGTTCCTTGTCCTCCATGCGTGTTCCGGTGTCGATGACCGAGATGCGGGCGGTGATCTCACCGGGGATCTTCGGCTGCTGCCGCCATTCCTCGGCGGGCAGCGAAATGGCGGCCGTACCGGGATCGACGCGTTCGACGAGCTGGTTGGGTGCGGCGGGGAGCGGGCCCTGCTCCTGCCAGGTGTAGCGGCCGGGGATGTGGTTGGCGCCGGCGAGGTCGAGGTCGTACTTGCGGACGTACATGTCGCCGAAACGGTTCATGACGAAACTGACGGACTCGGAGGTGGAGATCGCCACGGAGATGAAACGGCCGCCGACCGGTCCGCCGATCTCGTAGCTGTGGTCGGCGGGCAGCCACGGGTCCTGGTAGACGATGCGCGAACCGTCGTCGGCCAGGCTGACCACCTGGACGAGTCCGGCGGTGGTCGGGTGGGTGAAGCCCCGAGCATCGACGAAGCTCTCGGAGATGCGGTGGCTCAGCGACCACGTCGTCGGGGAGTGCGGATCGCCCGGCACCTGCACACCCGGCCACAGCCAGATCGGGCCGCCGAACGAGCGGGTCCAGTTCCACAGCATCGGGCCGGAGAGCAGATTGTCGAGGGAGTAGATCCACCCGTCGGAGTCGAGTGCGACGAGCATGTTGCTGTCGACGGACATAGCGACGATCTGCCCGTCGAGACAGTCGGGCGTCGGCACCGTGCGCCACCGGTCCGTGCTGTCGTGCGGGCGCGTGTAGAGGGACCCGTCGCGCAGGACGACGTCGATATAGCCGTTGGAACCGTGGTGCGCGTCGCGGAACGCGATGTGCTCGGGGAGGTCGAGACCGGCGGGCGCCGCGGGCAGGCGGTCGAACTCGGGGAGGCCACCAGCGATGCTCGGGAGCGGAAGGAAGATGCCAGGGAGGGGCAGCACGATCTGGTTGGTGCCGATCTGCGGGACGCACCCACGAGGCCCGGGTTGAGCCGACGGCGAAGCGGCGGCCGGAGCGGTGGCGGCGACGATCGCCGCCGCGACTGTTGCACAGACGAGTGTGCCCACTCGTGCCGGTGAACCCCGCAAGGCCATCGGATTCGCCCTCCGCTCGTGTGTGAGATGTCCGGGGACTCGATGGTCACCGAACCGGTCGAAACCGGGATCCTAGTCGCGGCCGGCCAGGTCCATCAGCTCGACGAGGAGTTTCGCGACCGCGTCGGCCTCGGTGAGGAATCCGTCGTGCCCGTCCCGCGATTCGAGGATCCGCAGGCCGTCGCAGCCGGGTAGCCCGTCGGCGATCTCCTGCTGCAACCGCAGCGGGTAGAGCCGATCGGAGTTGACGCCCGCGACGATCGTCGGAACCGGGGATGCGGCGAGCGCGGCCGGTATCCCGCCGCGTCCGCGTCCCACGTCGTGCCGGTTCATGGCCTCGGTGAGGAGGACGTAGGTGCCCGGATCGAACCGCGAGGCCAGTTTGTCGGCCTGGTGGTCGAGGTAACTCTGCACCGCGTACCGGCCGCCGTGCCACGGATCTTCTTCGGCCTGAGCCGAATTTGCGAAGCGGGAGTCGAGTTCGTCTTCGGTGCGGTATGTCAGGTGCGCAATGCGGCGTGCGATGCCCAATCCCGTGTCGGGCCGACGCCCGGTGCCGTGGTAGTCGCCGCCCTGCCAGTCCGGGTCGCCGGTGATGGCCGCCATCTGGGTGGTCTGGGTTCCGATCTGGTCGGCGGTGGCGCGGGCGCCGACCGCGAGGATCAGCGACGCTCGGACCCGCTGCGGGTGGGTGACGATCCATTCGAGGGTGCGCATCCCGCCCATCGATCCGCCGGTGACGGCGGCGAGGGTGTCGATTCCGAGTGTGTCGAGCAGTGCGGCTTCGGCGGCTACCTGATCACGGATGCTGATCTGCGGGAACCGCGATCCCCACGGTGTGCCGTCGGGTGCGGTGCTGCCCGGTCCGGTGGTGCCCCGGCAGCCGCCGAGCACGTTGGTGGCGACGACGCACCAGCGGTCGGTGTCGATGGGGGCGCCCGGCCCGATCATGCCGGTCCACCATCCGGGTGACGGATGGTCCGGTCCGGCCGGTCCGGTGATGTGCGAATCGCCGGTCAGCGCGTGCTCGACGAGCACGACGTTGTCGCGGGTGGGGGAGAGCGCGCCCCAGCGTTGCACCGCGATCGTGACGTTCGGCAGGGTTTCGCCGGTGTCGAGCGTCAACGCGCCGATGTCGACCAGGCCGAGGCGGCCGTCCTCGGGGGGAAGCTGGACGGGCCGCCGGTCGGTGCCCGCCGTCACGGCGCAACCGCCTCGGCTGCGCTGGGGTTGGCACCGGGGTGGGCTGAGCTGGTCATCGCGTCCTTCCGGGCGGGGTGGGAGGGGTGCGGGGTGGATCGGTGTGACGACAGTTCCCGACCATGATGCCCATATCGGCTACCTCCCTGTGCAGGCTTGCTGGTCGGCGTGTGCGCCGAACAGCCTGGTCTTCACCCGGAGCACCCCACCCGTGCTGGAGGGTTGCCGACCAGCAAGCCGGGGCTCGATGCTGGTACTCATGACCTGGACGGCAGTTTAGCGGTTCGCTTCGGGGTGCCGAAAGTCGGGCCGAGTCGTACGCTGACCAGGGCAAAAAGTTACCGGTGGGTAGTGAAACTGACGCTTTGCGCTCCGAGGGAATAGCAGTACGCTTGTCATGTTTGGCACGTGTTCCCCGCGTGTGAACACGTCCATGCTCAGATCCCTGAGCAGTGTGAGACCGTACTCACAAAGTGCGGTTGCATCGGGCCGAGGAAACGTCCTAGGAGGACACGAAGCGCACATGTCCAAGATCAAGGTTGAAGGCAAGGTCGTCGAACTCGACGGCGACGAGATGACCCGCATCATCTGGCAGTTCATCAAAGACAAGCTGGTCCATCCTTACCTGGATGTCGATCTCGAGTATTACGACCTCGGAATCGAGTACCGCGACTCCACCGACGATCAGGTCACGATCGACGCGGCCAACGCCATCAAGAAGCACGGCGTCGGCGTCAAATGCGCCACCATCACCCCGGACGAAGCGCGCGTCGAAGAATTCGGCCTCAAGAAGATGTGGCGGTCGCCCAACGGCACCATCCGTAACATCCTCGGCGGCACCATTTTCCGCGCCCCGATCATCATCTCGAACGTGCCCCGCCTGGTTCCGGGCTGGACGAAGCCCGTGATCGTCGGCCGCCACGCGTTCGGCGACCAGTACCGCGCCACCGACTTCAAGGTCCCCGGCGCAGGCACCGTCACCATCACCTACACCCCCGAGGACGGCAGCGAGCCGATCCAGCACGAGGTGTGCAAGATCCCCGAGGACGGCGGCGTCGTCATGGGGATGTACAACTACAAGAAGTCCATCCAGGACTTCGCGCGGGCCTCGCTGTCCTACGGGCTGCAGCGCAACTACCCGGTCTACCTGTCGACCAAGAACACGATCCTCAAGGCCTACGACGGCATGTTCAAGGACGAGTTCCAGCGGATCTTCGAGGAAGAGTTCAAGACCGAGTTCGACGCGGCGGGCCTGACCTACGAGCACCGCCTCATCGACGACATGGTCGCATCCTCCCTCAAATGGGAAGGCGGCTACGTCTGGGCCTGCAAGAACTACGACGGCGACGTCCAGTCGGACACCGTCGCGCAGGGCTACGGTTCGCTCGGCCTCATGACGTCCGTGCTGATGACCCCGGACGGCCGCACCGTCGAGGCGGAGGCCGCACACGGCACCGTCACCCGCCACTACCGGCAGCACCAGCAGGGCAAGCCGACGTCGACCAACCCGATCGCGTCGATCTTCGCCTGGACCCGCGGCCTCGAACACCGCGGCAAGCTCGACAACACCCCCGAGGTGATCGAGTTCGCGCAGCAACTCGAGGACGTCGTCATCAAGACCGTCGAAGCCGGCCAGATGACCAAGGACCTCGCACTGCTCGTCGGACCCGAGCAGTCGTGGCAGACCACCGAGGAGTTCCTCGGCACGCTCGACGAGAACCTGCAGAAGGCGCGCGCCTGACGCACGACGCTCGATGAAACGGGACGCCTCCACACGCGGAGGCGTCCCGTTTCGCGTTCCCGTGAGTGAACTCACGCCCGCTCACGTGGGGATCACCGGCCGGCGGACGGACAATGGACTTCCGTGACCCTCACCGACTTCGCCGACCCGCCGACCCGGTCCGTAACCACCCGCACCCGCGCTCTCGCGGTGTTCGCGCTGGCCCTGGGCGGCTTCGGCATCGGCACCACCGAATACGTCGCGATGGGGTTGCTCCGCGAGATCGCCGCGGACCTCGGCGTCACCGAACCGGTCGCCGGCCACACCATCTCCGCGTACGCCCTCGGCGTCGTCGTCGGCGCGCCCCTGTTCGCGGTGCTCGCCGCCCGAGTACCCCGCAAGACGCTGCTGGCCGCGCTCATGGCGGTCTTCACCC
>NZ_JBAQXC010000126.1:0-8125 GCF_049299235.1 Rhodococcus sp. (in: high G+C Gram-positive bacteria)
CGCACGCGCTGCGCGAGATCGCCGGTGCCGTCGCGGCCGGCCGCCAGGACACGGCCGCACGCCTCGCCGACGGCTGGAACCACGCCGACAACCTGTTCCCCGCACTCGACGCACGGCGGCTGCCGAACGGAGACCCGACATGAGAATCCTCCTCGTCTCGTGGGAGTACCCGCCGGTCGTCGTCGGCGGGCTCGGCCGCCACGTGCATCACCTGGCCACCGAACTCGCCGCGGCGGGCCACGAGGTCGTCGTGCTGTCCCGCCGCCCCACCGGCACCGACTCGTCCACCCACCCCACCGTCACCCACATCTCCGAGGGCGTCCTCGTCGTCGCGGTCGCCGAGGACCCGCCGCACTTCGATTTCGGTGACGACATGCTCGGCTGGACCCTGGCGATGGGGCACGCGATGGTCCGCGCCGGCGTCGGACTGGGCCGGGGCGGCGTCGGCGACGGCTGGATTCCCGACGTCGTGCACGCGCACGACTGGCTGGTCGCGCACCCGGCCATCGCGCTTGCCGAATACTTCGACGTACCGCTCGTGTCGACGCTGCACGCGACCGAGGCCGGCCGGCACAGCGGCTGGCTGTCCGGGAAGATGAACCGGCAGGTGCACTCGGTCGAATGGTGGCTGGCCAACGAATCCGATTGGCTCATCACCTGTTCGGCGTCGATGCGCGACGAGGTCGCCGAACTGTACGGGCCGGATCTACCGTCGATCTCGGTGATCCGCAACGGTATCGACGTCACCACCTGGTCGTACCGCGACCGGGAACCGTCCACCGGCCCGGCCCGGCTGCTGTTCGTCGGACGCCTCGAATACGAGAAGGGCGTTCAGGACGCGATCGCGGCGCTGCCGAAGATCCGCCGGTCGCATCCCGGGACCACACTCGTCGTCGCCGGTGAGGGCACCCAGTTCGAATGGTTACGTGAGCAGGCCCGGATCCATCGGGTCGCGCGGTCGGTGACGTTCCTCGGCAACCTCGACCACACCGAACTGCTCGGCTGGTTGCACGGCACCGACGCGATCGTGCTGCCCAGCCGCTACGAACCGTTCGGGATCATCGCACTCGAGGCCGCCGCGGCCGGAACCCCGCTCGTCACCTCCACCGCGGGTGGCCTCGGCGAGGCCGTCGTCGACGGTGTCACCGGGTTGTCCTTCCAGCCGGGCGATGTGGCCGGTCTCGTCTCCGCCGTCCGCGAACTGCTCGACGACCCCGCCGCCACCCAGGAACGCGCCCGCGCGGCCCGCGCACGCCTCACCGACGACTTCGACTGGCGGCAGGTCGCCGAGGAGACGGCGCAGGTATACGCGGGTGCGAAACGCCGGGTTCGTCATCCGCTGGCGCGACCGACGATCCCGCAGCGGCCGCTCCCCGACCGAGGCTGACGCCGCACACGAACTGGGGGAGGCGTCGACGGAGGTGCCGCTGCCGTCGACGAAGGTCTCGCCGGGGACTACGGCGCGGTCAACCGGATCTGGTTACCGGAGGACACTGGTCCCCCTTTCGTCTTCCGGGTTCAGAGGGTCCATCCGAGGACAAGGAGGACAACCGCGAGGAGCGGCAGCGTCCCCTGCACGATCGCAGCGCGAGCCTTGTCCGGCGACGAGAGTAGCAACACGAGGGCGGCGAGTGCCATCGATCCGGTTCCGGCGAACACGAGGGCCGCACCGACCGCAGTCGCGCCGGTGAGCACACCGACCACCCCCGCGGCCGTGACGACGGCCAGGAAGAGATTGTAGAAGCCCTGGTTGAAGGCAAGTTCCTTGGTGACGCGCGCTTCCTCGATGCTGGTTCCGAACGTCGCGCGGGTGCGCGGTGCGGTCCACAGCAGGGATTCGAGTACAAAAATGTAGACGTGCAGCGCACCGGCGAGTACAGCAGCAATCAATCCCGCGACGACCATCGCCGATCCCTTCCACCTTTTCGAACCGACCGTTTCGGTGAGGTTTTCTCACCGGGCCGGCGCCTGTCGATGAACCAGCACGAGCGCGGCAGCAACGATCGCTCTAATGCTATAGGGACACAACCTGGTTCGCTGCAGCACCTTCCATGGGCGGCGGGTGGCGGGGATGTCGTGGAGGTACCGGCATGCGGTGGCCGGGGAGATGCCGACGACTCGGGTGCACAGAATGCGTCGCCGAGTTCGACGACACCTCCCGCACGAGTACACCGAACGCCCCGGAGCGTGGCTCGGCGACGCATCGTGACGTCGGTGCGCGGATCGGTCAGCGACGTGGACGCCCCAGCGGATCGACAAGAAACGACGCCGGCCGCCGGTGGACGTCGAAATCCGATTCGAGAGGTCGCGGTGCGGGACGGCTCGGGAGCGGTGCTTCGAACGCATCCATCACCCGTGTAATCGCCTCCGCAACAAGCGGATCCGCCTGCACGGCGTGATCTTCGGCCCGAAGGCGCTCACCCAGTTCGGTGTGTGCCCGCCCCACCAGGTCCATGATGTGCGCGGCGAGTTGCGCGCCACTGACATTCATCGCCCGATCGTCGATCCTCAGTTGTTTCAAGGTTCCGTCCGCGCCGACCTGGACCGACACCAGATCACTACTGGCGTGTGCCGTTGCGGTCGTCATCGCCGCGACCAGCGCCTCGAGCCGCCCCGACAACGGATCGACGCCCGACCGCTCCTGCCGAGCGGATCCAACGTAATCCACGATGGCCCCCCTGAGTTCACGCTTCGAACAACTCGGCTACCCTATCGGACAATCCACGCGGGGGCCGGATCGATTCGGGGGAGCACGTATGCACGTCGACACAACACTGGTGCGCGAGTTCGCATCCCTCATCGGAACGACATCGAACACGGCCCGCGAAACCCCCACAGACGCTGGGTGTCCAACCGTAACCGAATCCATGCCCGGATCCTCGATCGCCACCGCGCTGGTCGCACACGCACTCCTGGCGCATTCGGCGCTGCAGTCCACTGCTACAGACCTCACCGATTCTCGCGACCGTCTCATGGCGAGCGCGGACATCTACGAGGCGACGGTCGACGACGCGGTCGCCGCACTCGTCAAGATCGACGGATCAGCCCTGTGGTGACTCCGACTGTTTCTCAGGTGCTCACCTGGTCGCCGAATGCGCTGCGGACCTTCGCCGCGTCATGGAGCACACTTGCTGAATCACTGCACGAGAAGTTCCGCACAGCCGGCGACGCAACAACGGATTCGTACACATTCTGGGGCGAAGGTGCAGGAGACGAGATGCGCCTTCACATGCACGATGCCCTGGCCCCGGACGCACACTCGCAACAGCATTGGAGACCGCCGCAACGAGCATCTCCTCGAGCGCGACCGTGCTCGAGGACTCGGTCACGCACCTTGCAGGTTTGGTGCGGGGGGTCACCGAATCCGGATTCACCGTCGACGACAACGGCACTGTGACGCCACCGCCGGTGTCGATGCGCGATCTACCAACCGAAGGCCTGATGACACCGGCGCTTCTGATCCGGAAGGCCACATTGCATGCGGCCGCGCTGAGTTACACCGGGCGCATCACCCAGTGCCTGGCCGATATCGGGACGGCCGACGCGAACGCTGCGACCGCGGTCGCCGACGCGTTTGCAGAAGTCCGCCGTGATTCCGGCGTCGAGCCGAGTCGCTTCACCGGGTACGAGAACCTCGCAACAGCCGACGGCACCGCCGATGGGGCTGCACTACGCCAGGGCACCTGGGGACCGGATGATTACGGCCGAGTCGGCGACATCATCTCCGCGATCCAACTCTCTCCTGATCAGCTCGAGGCGCTGGCACGAGGTGAGACAGTCGTCCGGGTGCCCCCGATGGCACTCGACTACCTGCGCGACTTCTACCGGGAAGCCGGCACCGACGGATTGCTCAATGCTGTCGACGTCCTTCGCGGGAGGGAAGCCGACGGGGACAGTCGCGCGGCATCTCACATCGATGCTCTCGCCAACGGATTGCTCATGGTGTCCAACGAAAACGTCGGCGCCGGCACCACGACCGGTGGAATGGAACATCTCCCAGGAAATCTTGCCGAACAGCTGAATCGGGTCGCCTATGGTCCCGACGATCCCGGTCAGTCGCTCGCGGACATCCACAACGCCGCAGCCGGACGCCTACCGGAGTTCGCCCGATTCATCGGTGAAGCCAACCCTGGCTTCGTGCCCGGCGCAGAGTTCTCGGAGACCCTGGTTCGCGCGTCGTCGCGTATCGCCGACCTTGCCCCGGTCGATGGTGACTATCCGACCGACGCGTACTCACAGTTCGAGTTCGGTCCGATTGCCGAGGCCTGTGTCGACATCGGTGGCCGAAACGAGGATGCGGCCTACCACGTGCTCACGGCACCCGACAACGCGCGGGTCTTGATGCCCTTGTTCGAGCACGAATGGAGCGATGATGGTGCCGGTGTGGGGCAGCTCGTCGAGTGGATTGCCGAGGATGCTGTTGTCACCGATCCGACCGACACGACACGCGCCGACCGTGCCGGCGAAGCCTCGTACGCTCTCTCGCAGGTCCTCTCGTCGTCGGGGTCGGAATCAACGCTGGGATTCCTCGACGAACCCAACAAGAATCCGTACGACCGACTGATGAACATCCCTGGAGTCGGTGACGGAAAATCGTCTCTCGGCGAGGTGAACCCAGCCCTGACCCAGGCGATGGCCGGAGCATTTTCCCCGTATGTGGTGGACATGGTGACAGACAATCGGATGCTGTCGATGACGTCCAATTTCGGCCAGTTGGGGCCGGTCGAGGCAACCCGACTGTTCTCACTTCTCAGCAGCGATCCCAGCGCAGGAATGGTGATCAACGGGAGTGCGTTGGCTGCCGCACACGAAATCGATCAGGGTTTTGCCAGGAATCCTGATTCGACGATGCTCGGCGAGACGTCGGGTCGCCTGCGGGCGGTTGTCGAGGGCGGGCTCGATGCCGAACTGGGCGACCGAATCAACGACCAGAGCGAAAGCAAGAGCGAGCGGGCCGACCGGCGGGCTGCGTACTTCGGTGCGAGTCAGGCCGCTATCGCTACCGGTATCGGCTTCGTCGCACCACCGTGGGGTGCAGTGGCGTCCGGTGGTGTATACGTCGGGGGCGCATTCCTCGCATCCGACTTCATCGACGCCAACGGAAAATTGACCGAGGAATTCGCAGAATCACCGGAGGCGAAGTTGCGCCTATCCAACGGGATTGTATCAACTGACACCAGCGAAACTACTCTCCCGACATCGATGTCCCAAAACGAGATTCGTTACAACATCCTGACAACTCTTGTCGAGGAACGTCCTGAACGGTTCTCGGATATTACCCCAGAAGTACTCCGAGGGCGATCCATGCTCTCTTACGCAGAACTTCGCGATCTGAACACGAAGAACGATTCGTATGCAGATAGGATCGAGTACGAAAATCATAATGTCCGGCATGAAGTGCTGGAAAATTCTGATCAGTATCTGCAAAGATCGGGCGTTACTAGAGCGGGCGAATATTTGGAGCAACACGAGTTCGCCTACAACGGCTACGATGATGCCATTTTCGGTCACGCGAGCGTCGCAGAAGCGTTCAATTCAATAATCCGAGGGAACGGAGAGGTTGAAAAGATGAGCGGGTGGGCCGGATGAAGTTGATCAGGAGAACCGTCACTTCGATTCTGGTGTCTATCCCGCTACTCGCATCCTGCGCAACCGACGTCGATGAAACAACTGACGTACGAGATTCGAGTACTACACCGGCTCAGAATTCAACCACAGTACGCGAATATCGAGTTCCTGAGAGGCTCGAGAATTCAACCATCGTCTGGTCTGCCGAACCCGGGATCGACCTGTTCTCTCCGGAGGCTACCGTCGTTCGTGCAGCAATCGAAGCTCGACAAGTTGCACTTGCGACATCGCTTGCGGAGAGCTACCCAGGGTACGAGAATGCCGTAGACCCGGACACCAGGGCGTACTTTGCAGAAAAGTCGTGGACTTCGTGGCCGGAATACGGGACCGCGTACCACCACATCGCGAATCTGGATCCTACCGACGAAGGATTTGTTGCGCATGTTTGCCTCCAGCTTTCCGGTATTGCGAGCCTGAAGGATGATAATAGTTTTTACCGGACCCTCTCGCCGGCATTTCTGACCAGCACTCTCACTATCGAAAGCTCTGACGCGGGAACCAATCCTCCATCCGGTCCTCCGAGTGCTGCTCCGACCGAGACGGAAATACCTCATTGGCAGGCTCCTAACTTCGATGTTTTCGAAGGTTGGAAATTGAGTTTCGGCCCGCCATTCGGAACTGACCATGCTGCAGTGTGCACGGCGTGGGGACACCCGTTGGCTCCCGATGCTCCAAGCGAAGGCACCCGCAGCGTCTCTTCCGAGACGCCACCGGAGACCTTGCCTGCGTATCCCGGTTGGTGATCTACCTCGTGCTCGTGACGCCTCTGGCCAGATCAACCCTCCGGGGTGTTGCCTCTCATCGCCCCATCGTTCATTTGTTTGTCCGCCGTCATCAGAGAAAATGGCAAAGTCGAGAATATGAGCGATTGGGACGGATGAAGTCGATCAGGAGAACCGTCGCTTCGCTTCTGGTCGCTATCTCACTACTCGTATCCTGCACAATCGACGTCGACGAAACAACTGACGTTCGAGATTCGAGTTCTACGCAGGGTCGGGCTTCAACTGCATTGCGCGAGTATCGCGTTCCTGAGAAGTTCGAGAACTCAACTGTAGTATGGTCTGCAGAACCTGGAATCGATCTTCTTTCACCAGAAGCTACTGTTGTTCGGGCCGTAATCGAAGCTCGTCAGATTGCGCTCGCGACCTCACTTTCCGAAAGATATCCAGGATTTGGATATGCAATTGACGAGAGTGCGAGGGATTTTTACGAGGAAGTCCCTTCGGATTCTCATCTGGAATACGGTACTGCTTATCATCGCATTACCCGTCTGGATCGAATCGAAAATGGGTTCGTCGCGTACGCCTGCCTTCAGCTTTCCAATATAGCCGGCCTGAATGCGGATGGACTGTTCGAACGATCGATTTCACAGGCGTTCCTCACCAGTCCCCTGGCGATCGAAAGGTCGGACCCCAGCATCGATCCTTCGCTGCCGCCCGCCCCGACAGGTCCATCGAGCGAAGCGAACCCCCCGCAGTGGCAGGCGCCCACGTTCGATGCCTTTGCTGGCTGGGACGTGCGTTTCAACGGTCCTCGCGACATTAGTCAGGCTGCGGTTTGTACCGATTGGGGGCGCCAGTTCGCACCCGATGCGCCTGAAGAGGGAAGTCTCCGAGTCTCCTCCGAGGCGCCGCCCGAGACCTTGCCCGCAAATCCCGGTTGGTAATCCAGACTGTGCCCAAACGAATCAGACTCGCGTGCCAATTGCTCATCTCATCCACATTGAGGTTTTCTCACCAGAGAGCACCAGTGATACAGATGCCGCGTCCTGGCCACCCACCGCAAGCACACCGACCGTAGGCCGTGGCAGCGGGCCGCCTACGTACAGGCGGTGATGGCGTTGCGGTGGTTCCGCGACGGAACCGGCGTCGCCGCACCGGCCCGCGACGCCGGCATCTCGACGGCCACCGCATACCGGTATCCCCACGAAGGTATCGACGTGCTCGCCGCTCAGGCGCCCAACCTGCACGACATCATCGCCGCCCGACGCCACGGTGTTCTCGGCGCGCTCTACCCGGCCGCTGCGGCGGGGATGCCCACCCTGGCGGACAAGGGCTACACCGGTGCCGGGACCCGTTGTCGGAACATGGCCCTGTCCGCGATGCGGGCGCCGGGTCGAACGCGCGAACGCCGTGTTGAAGACCCGACGGAAGGCGCTGCATCGAATCAGTTTGTGTCCGTGGAGGATCAGTGCGATCGTTGCTGCCGCGCTCGTTCTGCTTCAGCTACAAGCACCGGCTTGGTGAGAAACCTCAATATATGCCGAAACGATCATTGCGCAAAGGAGAAGGGGCCGATCGTGCCGTGCACGCAAGAATTCGACATCGAAGCGGTGATCGTCCGACGTTCGCGACCTGTTCTGGGACAAAGGGGCTCTTCGCACTTGGTAGGGGCGGGTGCCGATCGACCCCGTTGCCGTGTCGGTGATTGAAAAAGGGCCCGCGCCCTTGTGAGCTGGGTGTTCTCAGGCATCCAGGACAGCAAGGAACGCGGGCAT
>NZ_JBAQXC010000127.1:0-3681 GCF_049299235.1 Rhodococcus sp. (in: high G+C Gram-positive bacteria)
GTGAACACGATCCGCGCGTCGTCCCGCAGGTCGGCGGGCAGTTCGGTGCGCGCGGCGCGGACCGCGTCCGCGACGGCGGCGACGAACAGCGGGTGATCGTAGAACTGGCGCAGCTTCGTCAGTGCCGGGCCGCCGGGAACCGCGGTACGGGCCCGGGCGATGTCCTCGTGGTACTGCCGGCAGCCGGAGTACCCACCCCACGCCGAGGTCGGGAACACCAGGGCGTTGCCGATGCCGTCGTCGCGCATCGCGGTGACGGTGTCCTCGATCATCGGATGCCAATTGCGGTTACCGAAATACACCGGAAGCGTGATGCCCGCATCGGCGAACTCGGCCTCGATGCGGGCGATCAGGTCCCGGTTCAGGGCGTTGATCGGTGAGACACCCCCGAAGTGCAGATAGTGCTGCACGACCTGGTCGAGACGTTCCGGCGGTACGCCGCGCCCGCGGGTGACGTTCCCGAGGAACGGACGGACGTCCTCGGGTCGTTCGGGACCGCCGAACGACAGCAGCAGCAGCGCGTCGTACGGTTCGGGGGTGCTGACCATCACCTGTCCTGGGTCAGGCGCCGAAGCCGACCTGGGAGTGGAATCCCCCGTCGACATAGATGATCGAACCGGTGGTGCCGGGCAGCCAGTCGGACAGGACGGTACACACGGTCTTGGCGACGGGGGCCGGGTCGTCGACGTCCCAGCCGATCGGTGAGGCGGCCGACCAGCCTTCGTTGAGGCGGTTCATTTCGGCGCCCGGTCCGGTGGCGTCACCGGCGATGGCCTTCGCGGCGAGGGTCTTGATCGGTCCGGCGGAGACGAGGTTCGAGCGGATACCGCGCGACCCGACCTCCTTGGCGACATACCGGTTGACGGACTCGAGGGTCGCCTTGGACACACCCATCCAGTTGTAGAACGGCATTGCCCGTGACGGATCGAAGTCCATGCCGACGATCGACGCATTGTCCTTCAGCACGGGGAGAACCGCCTTGGCGAGCGCCGCGTACGAGTACGCGGACACCTCGACGGCGACGGCCACATCGGACCACGGCGCGTCGAGGAACGGGCTACCCAGGCACGAGCGGGGCGCGAAGCCGATGGAGTGCACGACACCGTCGAGTCCGTCCGGGGCGAGTTCACGCACCTTGTCGGCCAGCCCGGCGAGGTGTTCGGGGTCCTGCACGTTCAGTTCAATGGCCGGCGGCACCGGCTGTGGGAGCCGCTGCGCGATGCGGTCGATCAGCCGCAACCGATCGAAGCCGGTGATGATCACCGTCGCGCCTTGTTCCTGCGCGACCTTCGCGGTGTGGAACGCGATCGACGAGTCGGTGATGATCCCGGTGACGAGAATGGTCTTGCCCTCGAGCAGTCCGCCCATGAGTGTGTCGGTCCTCCAGTGAGTATCGGATACGGTCGCGCGCGTTGTGGTCAGTGGCCCATGCCCATGCCGCCGTCGACGGGGATGACCGCGCCGGACACGTAGGCGGAATCGTCGGAGGCGAGGAAGCTGACGACGGCGGCGACGTCCTCGGGTCTGCCGAGGCGCTGCAGCGGAATGAACTTCTTCGCGGTGTCACGCAGATCGTCGGACAACTCCGCGGTCATGTCGGTTTCGATGAAGCCGGGGGCGACGACGTTCGCGGTGATCGAGCGGGAGCCGAGTTCACGGGTCACCGATCGGGCCAGGCCGATCACGCCTGCCTTGGACGACGCGTAGTTGATCTGCCCGGCCTGCCCGGCCATGCCGACGACGGAGCCGAGGAAGATCATCCGGCCCCAGCGTCCGCGCAGCATCGCACGGTTGGCGCGCTTGGCGCAGCGGAACGCGCCGGTGAGATTGGCGTCGAGCACCTTCGTGAACTGGTCGTCGGACATGCGCATGAGCAGCGTGTCGTCGGTGATCCCGGCGTTGGCGACCAGCACCTCGACCGGACCCTGATGCTCTTCGACCTGCTTGAACGCGGCATCGACGGAGTCGGTGTCGGTGACGTCGCACACGACGCCGAACAGACCGTCGGGAGCACCGGAACCACGGTGGGTGACGGCCACCTTGTGCCCGTCGGCCTGCAGCCGACGCGCTACCGCCAGGCCGATACCGCGGTTACCGCCGGTGACCAGGACCGAACGCGGGATCGTGGCGGTGCCGGCCGCGCCGGTGAGGGTGGGGACGTCGGACGGTGCTTCGGTCATGGTGTCGAACCCTATCTGGTGATCGGACGAGATCCGCCGGGACCTCGCGAGTAGAAGGCGGAGCGGTCAGGGTAGGCGCTGGCGCAGCAGCAATGCCGCCGCGAGCCCTCCCACCGCGGCGAGCACACCGAGAATCAACCACGGCCGGCTGGCATCGCCGCGGGTGGTTTCGAACCCGATCTGCTCCTCGAGCGTGTCGTAGGCGTCCTCGAGTTCCTCGAGGCTGGAAGCGGTGAAGAACTCCCCGCCGGAGAGATTCGCGATCTCCTTGAGGGAGGGATCGTCGACCGGGACGGGAATGCGCTCGTCCTCGATGGTGACGGTGCCGTATTCGGTACCGAAGGAGATCGTCGACACCGGAATACCCTTGTCCGCGGCCTGACGTGCGGCGGTGAATCCGCCGCGCGGGTCGTCGGGGCTTTCCGGAACGGTCTGCTTTCCGTCAGACAGCAGCACGATGCGCGCGGGTGGCGCCTGGTCGCTGCCGCCGAGGACCGCGGCGAGCGTGTCGATCGACTGCATCGCGGTGAAGATGGCCTCACCGGTCGCGGTGCGCTCACTGAGGGTGAGCTGGTCGATCGCCGACTTGGTGGCCTCGCGATTCGTCGTCGGCGACACCAGCACCGACGCGGTACCGGAGAACGCGACCAGACCGAGGTTGATGCCGGGGGTCAGGTCGTCGGCGAACTGTTTGGCGGCGTGTTGGGCGGCGGCGAGCCTACTGGGCGCGACATCGGTGGATTCCATCGACAGTGACACGTCGATGACGAGCACCACCGTGGCCCGGTTCCGGGGGACGCGCTGTTCGGCCGTCGGACCGGCGAGCGCGACGGTGAGCAACGTCAGCGCGCACAACAACGCAATGATCGGAACATGCCGGGCCCGGCCAGGACGACTGGGCGCGACCTTCTCGAGCATCTCGAGATTGCTGAAGCGCAGGGCGTGCCGCTGCTTGCGCCGCTGCATGACGATATAGCCGGCGGCCAGTGCGGCCACTACGACGAGGAACAGCAGCCACCACGGGGACGCGAAATCGGAGAAGCTCATCGGGCCCCTTTCCCGGATGCACCGAAACTGTGCCGGCGGGCGGCGACGAACCGGACGACGTCCTCGATCCAGTCCCGATCGGTCCGCAAGGTCATCTGTGGTGCGCCGCAGCGGCGCAGTGCCTGCCGCACGGCGGCGCGGTGTTCAGCGGCGGCGGCGGCATAGTCGGCCCGCAATCGCTGCGTGGTGGTGAATTCTCGGGTGCGCCCGGTTTCCGGGTCGTGCAGCACCACATCCCCCAGGTCCGGAAGTTCCACGTCACGCGGATCGAGCACCTCGACGGCCAGCAGATCGTGCCGGCCCGACAGTGCGCGCAGGGATCGCTCCCAGTCCAGCGGTCCGAGGAAGTCGCTGATGACCACGACGAGTCCGCGTCGGCGCTGCGGCCTTCGCAACGCCTCGACGGCGCCGCGCAGGTCGCCGCGGGTGCCGTCGGGTGCGTGCGGGGTCGTCG
>NZ_JBAQXC010000128.1:0-1808 GCF_049299235.1 Rhodococcus sp. (in: high G+C Gram-positive bacteria)
GGCCGGACCCGACGGGTCCGGCCCTTCACCGTGAACGCAAGAAATCAGAGCTGTCCGACAACCCAGTCGACGCACTTGGTGAGCTGGGTGACGTCCTCGGGATCGATCGCCGGGAACATGCCGATGCGCAACTGGTTGCGACCGAGCTTGCGGTACGGCTCGGTATCGACAATCCCGTTGGCGCGCAGGACTTTCGCGACCGCCGCGGCGTCGACCGAGTCGGCGAAATCCACGGTTCCGACGACCTGCGAACGATGGGCCGGATCGGCGACGAAGGGCGTCGCGTAGTCCGATGCCTCGGCCCACTCGTACAGTCGCGACGACGAATCCTTCGTGCGCGCGGTCGTCCAGTCCAGACCACCGTTGCTGTTCATCCACTCGATCTGATCGGCGAACATCAGCAGCGTCGCGAGCGCCGGGGTGTTGTACGTCTGGTCCTTGACCGAGTTGTCGACCGCGATCGGCAACGACAGGAACTCGGGTGTGAACCGGCCCGACTCCTTGATCTCGGCGACACGCTCGAGCGCGGCCGGGCTCATCAGCGCGACCCACAGACCACCGTCGGCGGCGAAGCACTTCTGCGGAGCGAAGTAGTAGGCATCGACGTCGGCGATGTTCACCGGCAGGCCACCGGCACCGGAGGTCGCGTCGATCGCGATGAGTGCCTTCTCCGAACCCGCCGGGCGGGACACCGGCACCGCGACACCGGTCGAGGTCTCGTTGTGCGCCCAGCCGATGAGATCGACATCACTGTCGGCGACGATCTCCGGAGCCGAACCCGGCTCCGCCGACACGACGACGGGCTCGCCGACGAACGGGTTGTTCTTCGCCACCGACGCGAACTTCGAGGAGAACTCGCCGTAGGTGAAGTGCTGCGAACGCTCGCGGATCAGACCGAACGCGGCAGCATCCCAGAACGCGGTCGAGCCGCCGTTGCCGAGGACGACCTCGTAGCCGTCGGGCAGCGAGAACAGGTCGCGCAGGCCGCCGCGCACCCGCGCGACGACGTCCTTGACCGGCTTCTGACGGTGACTGGTACCGAACACCGAGGCGCCGACGTCGACGAGCGCCTGCAACTGTTCGGGGCGAACCTTGGAGGGACCGCAGCCGAAGCGGCCGTCGGCGGGCTTGAGGTCGGCGGGAATGATCGGTGAAGCGTCAGCCATCGGAATGCGTGTCCTAAGCGTCGAGGGACAGGTGCAGAGGTAGTTTAGACCGCTCACGCGACGGGGCCCGACACAGCTTGTGCCCGGCCCCGACACTGCTCCTGCCGGTAGCGCCCACGAAAATGGGCGGTCGATGCGCTCAGCGGTGCGCGATCACGTCCCATCCGTCGACGCTCTCGGGCGATCGTGGATCGGGGCCGGTGTAGATCGCGGCCGGTCGCACCAGCTTGCCCAGACGCTTCTGCTCGAGGATGTGCGCGCACCAGCCCGCGGTCCGCCCGCACGTGAACATCGCGGGCATCATCGCGGCCGGGACCTCCGCGAAGTCCAGGATCACCGCCGCCCAGAACTCCACGTTCGTCTCGATGGCCCGGTCGGGGCGGCGTTCGCGCAGTTCGGCGAGCGCGGCCTGTTCCAGGGCGGCGGCGACCTCGAAGCGGGGGGCGTTCAGGCGCTCGGCGGTGTTGCGCAGCACCCGGGCCCGAGGGTCCTCCGCGCGGTACACGCGGTGACCGAAGCCCATCAGCTTCTCCTTGCGGTCGAGGATGCCCTTGACCAGCGCGCGGGCGTCACCCGTCCGTTCGGTCTCCTCGATCATCGGCAGCACCCGCGCGGGCGCGCCGCCGTGCAGCGGGCCGGACA
>NZ_JBAQXC010000129.1:0-6631 GCF_049299235.1 Rhodococcus sp. (in: high G+C Gram-positive bacteria)
CGGTTCGCATTGCCGGAACGGCGGGTCGAGCCGGATCGGCGGGGTGAGCCGCGCCCACACCTCGGGTGGGTTCGCGGCGGCGACCACGGTGGGCACGATATCGGTATCCACTCACCGAGATGCCACCGGAGGTTCGAATGTCGAAGAGCCGCACACTGATCGCCGCAACGATACTGAGCGCACTGCCGCTTTTCGGGATGGCGGGTACCGCTACCGCAGAGTCGGGGCGCAACAACGACAATCGCTGCGATGTGGCGATCGTGAACAACCGCGGCGATGTCGTCCGCATCGACGAGAAGTCCCCCGGCACCCGCATCGACGGATTGCGCTGCGACGACGGACTGTGGGTCTACACCACCGACGGTCACGGATTCCGTCGCGGCGACATCGCTGCCGTCACGCTCGTGCGGGAACGCTGAACACGACTACGCCCCGCATCACGAATGATGCGGGGCGTCAACGGCATTCCGGTCAGTACGGCGTTCCGGTCAGTTCGTACCCAGCAGGTCGATGATGAAGACCAACGTCTTACCACCGAGCGGATGGCCGGATCCGGCGGGACCGTAGGCGAGTTCCGGCGGCACCGTGAGCTTGCGGCGACCCCCGACTTTCATGCCGGGGATACCCTCCTGCCAACCCGGGATCAGGCGCCCGAGAGGGAATTTCACGGATTCGCCACGCGTGAACGACGAGTCGAACACGTTGTTCGTGTCGTATTCGACGCCGTGGTAGTGCACGTCGACGACCGCGCCGGGCTGCGCCTCGGCTCCGTCACCGACGGTGACGTCCTCGACGACCAGTTCGGCCGGGGCCGGACCGGTGGCCGGCTCGACGACCGGAACCGCGGGCGGCACCTTCACATCGAGCAGATCGATGACGAAAACCAGTGTCTTGCCGGACAGTTCGTGGCCGGAACCGGCCGGGCCGTAGGCGAGCTCCGGCGGGATCGTCAACTGACGACGACCGCCGACTTTCATGCCGGGGATACCCTCCTGCCATCCGGCGATCAGGCCGGCCAGCGGGAACGTGATGGACTCCCCGCGGTTCCACGACGAATCGAACTCCTCGCCGGAGTCGAACTCGACGCCGACGTAGTGCACCTCGACCTTCGCGCCGGGCGTGGCCTCGGCACCGTCGCCGACCACCAGGTCCTTGATGACGAGTTCGGTGGGTGCGGGACCCTCCTGGAACTCGATCTCGGGCTTGCTCATGCGTGTCCTCCTCGTCGAGGTTACGTTCGGGCGCGAATCAGCGCGCGTCGATGGCGGCGTAGTCGCGTTCGGTGTATCCGGTGTAGATCTGGCGCGGACGGCCGATCTTCAGGGTCGGATCCGAGTGCATTTCCCGCCAGTGCGCGATCCAGCCGGGCAGACGGCCCAGCGCGAACAGCACGGTGAACATGCGGTCCGGGAAGCCCATCGCCCGGTAGATGAGACCGGTGTAGAAGTCGACGTTCGGGTACAGCTTGCGCTCGATGAAGTAGTCGTCGGTGAGCGCGGCTTCCTCGAGCTTCATGGCGATCTCGAGCAGTTCGTCGCCGGCACCGAGCTTGGTGAGGATGGAGTCGGCGGTCTTCTTCACGATCGCGGCACGCGGATCGTAGTTGCGGTAGACGCGGTGCCCGAAGCCCATGAGCTTCACGCCGTCTTCCTTGTTCTTGACCTTGCGGACGAACTCGGTGACGTCACCGCCGGAGTTCTTGATCGTGTCGAGCATCTCGAGCACGGCCTGATTCGCACCGCCGTGCAGGGGGCCCCACAGCGCGTTGATGCCACCGGAGATCGACGTGAACAGGTTCGCGTCGGACGACCCGACGAGACGCACGGTCGACGTGGAGCAGTTCTGCTCGTGGTCCGCGTGGAGGATCAGCAGCATGTCGAGCGCCTGAGCGACCTCGGGGTCGATCTCGTACGGCTCGGCCGGGAAGCCGAACGTCATGCGCAGGAAGTTCTCGACCAGCGACAGCGAATTGTCCGGGTACAGGAACGGTTGGCCCACGGACTTCTTGTAGGCGTAGGCGGCGATCGTCGGCAGCTTCGCCATGAGGCGGATCGTCGACAACTCGACCTGTTCCGGATCGTCCGGGTCCAGGGCGTCCTGGTAGTACGCCGACAGGGCGTTGACGGCGCTGGAGACGACCGGCATCGGGTGCGCATTGCGCGGGAAGCCGTCGAAGAAGCGCTTGAGATCCTCGTGCAGCAGCGTGTGCCGGCGGATCTTGTCGGTGAACACCTCGAGCTGCGCCGTCGTCGGCAGCTCACCGTAGATCAGCAGGTAGCTGACCTCGATGAACGTCGACTTCCCGGCGAGCTGTTCGATCGGGTACCCGCGGTAACGCAGGATGCCCTTCTCACCGTCGATGTATGTGATCGCCGACTTCGTGGAGGCGGTGTTGACGAAACCGGGGTCAAGGGTGGTGTACCCGGTTGCAGAAAGGAGCTTGCCCAGCTCGATTCCGTCATTGCCTTCCGTCGCCTTGGCGATCGACATCGTGTGCTCGCCACCGGGGTAGCTGAGGGTGGAGTGTGTGTCATTCTCAGCGGGCACGAAGGATCCCTCTCAAGCTCAGACCTACGAGAAAAATTCCGAACATTCACGTAGAACCTAGCCGCTGGCAGGAGCGGCCGCCCAGGGAGGGTCGGTCGAAAGTCCCGTACCGGCTACCCCTGCACAGTGACGGTAAACCCTCGGCTCGCACGGCCAACGCCACATTCCGACGGCTGTGATCGCCGCTCACCTGCGACAACACCCCACATTCCTCAATATCACAATTTCCGATCGTCACCGGTGAGGCACTCCCGGCGCGGCTGTCCGAGAGTCGACCTCAGCAGCCCGCGGGTCATACCAGTGCACTCAGCCCCCACTGTCCGGTCCACGTCTGGCCGGCCTGCAGAACGACGATGTCGATACCGAGGTTGAACGCATCCGGTGGACAGGTCGACGGCGCGAGGGCGAGTGCCCGTCCGCGGCCGGGATAGCCGGGATCGGGGGCGGTGGTCGACGCATGCAGCCATCCGAAGCCCGGTCCCGTCCACAACCGTGCGCCCCGCCCGTCCGGTCCGAGCAGATCGTGCCGCACCCGACCGTCGACGTCCTCGTCGAAGGCACTGAACGGGGTGTCGAGTGTGACCCCACGCAGCGACCGCGGCACGGTGAAGTCGTAGTCGGTGTCCTCGACGGGCTGCGAATATGCATTCGGCAGCGACCGCTCCGGATCGATCGGCAGTCGGGTACCGGCGGCGATCTGCAGGGTGCACTCGTCGAGGGGGCTGTCGCCCGCGCGCACGTACGGGTGCGCGCCCAGCCCGAACGGCGCGTGATAGCCGCCGATGTTGGTCGTGGTGTGCGTGACCGTCAGCCCGCCCGGCCCGAGTTCGTGGGTGACGGTGAGCCGCAGTTGGTACGGCCAACCCTTGTGCAGTCCCACCTCGACCCCTTGGACGACACGACTCTCACTGTGTGACAACAGCTCCCAGTTTTCAGCCCACACGAACCCGTGTAATGCGGCGCCGTGCTGCGGATCGGTCAGGGCAAGCTGGTGCTCGATGCCGTCGAAGAAGAAGTGACCGTCCCGGAGCCTGCCGGGCCACGGAGCGAGCACAACACCGGAATACAGCGGTGGACGTTCCCCGAGCGGCCAACTCTCCGTCAGCCGGTAAGGCCCGTCGGGGGCGTCGCGCTCGAGCAGACGCAGCGCACCGCCCGCACTCGACACCTCCGCGCGGTACCCGTCCCGCTCGATACCGAAATCCCTCGGATCGGACATGCCCACAGTGTCCACGGCTGCGGCGGTCCACACCACCGAAACGGCGCGACCCCGCCCGTGTGCCTTTTGGGCTCCCGGAGGGTCCCAAGAGGCACACGGGCGGCTCCGCCGCCTACGCCGTCCGAAACCGGACGAAAGCCGGGAACGCGAGCACACACACCACCGTGCCGATGATCACGAGCACACCACCACCCGCGGCCGCGATCGCAGTGCCGACCGCCGCCGCGGCGATACCGTGCGCGACATCGCCGATGCGCGGTCCCCCGGCGACAACCACGATGAACACGCCCTGCAGCCGGCCGCGCATCTCGTCGGTGGCGACGGTCTGCAGCATCGTCGAGCGGAACGCTGCCGACACCATGTCGACGGCACCACCGAATGCAAGAAACGCCAAGGCAACCCACAGCAGCATCGCACTGCCACCGGGTTCGGCCACGGCGACCGTGGCGCCGAAGCCGACCATCGCCACACCCCACAGTGCGATGCACACCATCACCGCCAGGCCCTGACGTCGCACCCGCGGCAGCCACCCCGAGAACACCCCGCCGAGCACCGCGCCGACAGACATCGCCGCGAACAGCAGACCGAGAGCGAACCCGCCGGTGGCCGGGTCACCGAACGACTCGTGCGCGATCTGAGGGAAGAGTGCGCGGGCCATACCGAAGACCATCGCGACGATGTCGACAACGAACGAGGCGAGCAGAATTTTCTGTGTCGACAGGTACCGGAACCCGTCGATCACAGCGCGCAGCCCGGCCTTCGTCACCTCACCGAGCGGCGGGATCGACGGCAATCGCACGACCGCCCACAACGTCGCGAGCAGTGCGATCGTGTCGATCAGATACATCACGGCCAGCCCGACCATCGGGATCAGAACCCCGGCGAGCAACGGTCCGGCGATCGCGCCGAACTGCACGACGGTCATGTTCAGCGACGTCGCCGCCGCGATCTGCCCGGCCGGGAGCAACCGCGGAATGATCGCTGCCCTGGTCGGCTGATTGACCGCAAAGAACGCTTGCTGCAGCGCGAACAAGCCGAGAAGCACCCAGACGTTGTTCAGTCCCGCGGCAGCCTGCGCCCACAGCATCAGCGAGGTGACCCCGAGACCGATCGTGGTGACGGTCAGCAATCGGCGCCGATCCATGACATCGGCCAGCGCCCCGCCCCACAGGCCGAACACGACGAGCGGAACCAACCCGAACACACCGGTCAGGCCGACATAGGCGGAACTGCCGGTGATCTCGTAGATCTGCTGCGGCACCGCGACGACGCTGAGCTGCGCCCCGATCGTGGTGACGACCCCCGCCCACCACAGCCGCCGATAGTCGGGGTTGCGCAGCGGGGTGGTGTCGGCAAGGAACCGGCTCACGGTTGAAGCCGCGCGGTGCACCACTGCCCGTCGACGAGCCGGGTCAGCACCCGATTGTGCAGCCGGTTGGCACGGCCCTGCCAGAACTCGACGGATTCCGGGCTGATCCGCAGCCCACCCCAGAACGGCGGAACCGGAATGTCCTGGTCGATTCCGTACCGCTCCCCGACCTCGATCATGGACCGCTCCAGCGCGGCCCTCGACTCGATCGGCCTCGACTGCCGCGACGCCCACGCGCCGAGCCGCGAACCCCGCGGCCGGGAATGCCAGTAGGCGTCGGTCTCCTCGTCGGAGACCCGCGCGACCGGCCCTCGGACCGTGACCTGCAGGTGCACGGGAAGCCACGTGAAGGTCACCGACGCGTACGGCAGCGCCGCGAGCTGACGGCCCTTGTTCGAGTCGTAGTTGGTGAAGAAGGTGACGCCGTTCTCGTCGATGTCCTTGCACAGAACGGTGCGGGTCACCGGGCGGCCCCGTTCGTCGACGGTTCCGAGCACCATCGCATTCGGTTCCGGCACCTCCGCTGCGACCGCCTCCGCGAGCCACTGCCGAAGCAACGGCAACCAGCCGCCGGCGAGGTGTTCGGGCTCGAGGTCGGTTCCGGCGAACGCGGCCCCTCCGGCATCGGCATTCACGTAGTCGACGCGCATCGCGGCGAGTTCACCGGGCTGCCGAGGGTGGTCCTGCGGATCTGACAACACAGGCGCAAACGCTACTCCGGAGACTCGAGGTTCGATCTCGGGCAGTGAGGTCTACAGTCTTGTTCGACGACATCGGGTGGGCGCTCATCACATTCCGGCGCCCTGCCCCACAGGCAGTGCGGCCCGGACCGGGCTGACGCAAACAAGGAGAATCCACCGCCATGGCATCGCGCGCGGCTGTACCCGAGGATTTCGTTGCCGGACTCGAAGGCGTCGTCGCTTTCACCAGCGACATCGCCGAACCGGACAAGGACGGCGGTGCGCTGCGCTACCGCGGTGTCGATATCGAGGACCTCGTCGATCGGGGAGTGACCTTCGGTGACGTGTGGGCGCTGCTGGTGGACGGCAAGTTCGGCCGCGGCCTGCATCCGGCCGAGCCGTTCCCCCTGCCCATCCACACCGGCGACGTCCGTGTCGACGTCCAGGCCGGCCTGGCGATGCTCGCCCCGATCTGGGGGTTCGAGCCGCTGCTCGACATCGACGACGAGACCGCCCGCGACAATCTGGCGCGCGCTGCAGTGATGGCGTTGTCGTATGTGGCGCAGTCCGCGCGCGGCATCTACCAGCCGGCGGTACCGCAGAAGCGGATCGACGAGGCGAAGACCGTCACCGAACGTTTCATGGTGCGCTGGAAGGGTGATCCGGATCCGGCGCACACCGCCGCGATCGACGCGTACTGGGTTTCGGCCGCCGAGCACGGCATGAACGCCTCCACGTTCACTGCCCGGGTCATCGCCTCCACCGGCGCCGACGCCGCGGCTGCGCTGTCCGGCGCGGTCGGTGCCATGTCCGGCC
>NZ_JBAQXC010000130.1:0-14568 GCF_049299235.1 Rhodococcus sp. (in: high G+C Gram-positive bacteria)
GTCTACGGGCACGTCACCCCGCCGGCGGGGTCCGCCGCCGGACCCCGGGAAAGGGGGCGCACGTGCCCCTCGTGTGGGCGTCTCTCGGCGCCGCACTGTTAGAGTTCAAGAGTTGTCCACCGTCCGACGGGTGGTACGGATCGACCCGTCGCCCCCGCCCGGCCTGCCAGGAGGATCTTTGCTTTCCGCCTTCGTTTCGGCCCTCAGGACCCCGGACCTGAGGCGGAAAATCCTCATCGCGATCGGCCTGGTCGCGTTGTACCGCCTCGGTGCGACGCTGCCGTCTCCGGGCGTCGACTACGGAAACGTGCGCGCCTGTATCGACCAGATCGCCGGTGGTGAACAGGCCGGCATCTATTCGCTGATCAACCTGTTCTCCGGCGGCGCACTGCTGCAACTGTCGGTGTTCGCGATCGGCATCATGCCGTACATCACCGCGAGCATCATCGTGCAGCTGCTCACCGTGGTCATTCCCCGGTTCGAGGAACTCCGCAAGGAGGGCCAATCCGGTCAGGCCAAGATGACGCAGTACACGCGATATCTGGCGGTCGCGCTGGCGGTGTTGCAGTCGACGGGCATCGTGGCGCTGGCCGCGCGCGGCCAGCTTCTCCAAGGGTGTTCCGAACCGATCCTGGCCGACGACAGTGTGTTCGGCATGATCGTGATCGTGCTCGTCATGACCGCGGGTGCGGCGCTGGTCATGTGGTTCGGTGAGCTCATCACCGAACGCGGTGTCGGCAACGGTATGTCGCTGCTGATCTTCGCGGGTATCGCCTCCCGCCTGCCGTCCGAGGGCAACATGATCCTCGAATCGCGCGGTGGTCTCGTCTTCGCGATCGTGTGTGTCGCCGCCCTGGCGATCATCACCGGCGTGGTCTTCGTCGAGCAGGGCCAGCGCCGGATTCCGGTGCAGTACGCCAAACGTATGGTCGGGCGTCGCATGTACGGCGGTTCGTCGACCTACCTGCCGTTGAAGGTGAACCAGGCCGGCATCATCCCGGTGATCTTCGCGTCCTCCCTGCTGTACCTGCCGAACCTCATCGCGCAGCTCACCGGTGCGAGCACCGCGACCGATCCGAGCTGGTGGCAGAGCTTCATCAACGAGTACCTCGTCAACCCGAACAATCCCGTCTACATCGGGATCTACTTCGCGCTGATCGTGTTCTTCGTGTTCTTCTACGTCGCGATCACCTTCAACCCGGAGGAACGCGCGGACGAGATGAAGAAGTACGGCGGGTTCATTCCCGGCATCCGCCCGGGGCAGCCCACCGCGGACTATCTCACCTACGTGCTCAACCGGATCACGGTTCCGGGTGCGCTCTACCTGGGTCTCATCGCCACGTTGCCGCACTTCTTCCTGTCCGGCAGCCAGACCGCGTCGAGTATCTTCGGCGGCGCCGCGGTGCTCATTCTCGTCAGTGTCGCGCTGGACACTGTCAAACAGATCGAAAGTCAACTCATGCAGCGCAATTACGAAGGGTTCCTCAAGTGAGACTTGTACTCCTCGGTCCTCCCGGTGCCGGCAAGGGCACGCAGGCCGAAATCCTGTCGGAGAAGCTCGGCGTCCCGGCGATTTCGACCGGCGATCTCTTCCGCGCCAACATCGGCCAGGGCACCCCGCTCGGCGTCGAGGCCAAGAAGTACATCGACGCCGGCGACCTCGTGCCCGCCGAGATCACCAACAACATGGTGCGCGAGCGTCTCGCCGAACCCGACGCGGCCCACGGATTCCTCCTCGACGGTTTCCCCCGCAGCGTCGAGCAGGCCAAGGAACTCGAGAACATCGCGAAGGATCTCGGCGTCACGCTCGACGGTGTGCTCTCCTTCGTCATCGACGAGGACGTCGTCGTCGGACGCATGCTCGCCCGCGGCCGCGCCGACGACACCGAGGACGTCATCCGCAATCGCCTTCGGGTGTACCGCGAGGAAACCGCACCGCTGCTCGACTACTACCGTGACGCGATCATCACCGTGGACGCCATCGGTGAGGTCGACGAGATCAACGCCCGCGCACTCACCGCGCTCGGCAAGTAGCACGCAGGGCCGAGGAGTTCGACATGGGTTTCGGGCGTAAGCGCAAGGTCGTCCCGTTCCGCACGTCCGGCGAGTTGGACGCGATGGCGGCGGCGGGTGCGATCGTCGGGGCCGCGCTGGTCGCGGTGCGCGACGCCGCGAAGCCGGGTGTGAGCACCCTCGAACTGGACCGGGTGGCGGAGGCGGTCATTCGCGATGCGGGGGCCGTCCCGTCGTTCCTGGGATACCACGGGTTCACCGGTTCGATCTGCTCGTCGGTGAACGACCGGGTCGTGCACGGTATCCCCAACGCGGACGATCTGCTCGCCGAGGGCGATCTCGTCTCGATCGACTGCGGCGCGATCCTCGACGGATGGCACGGCGACTCGGCATGGACGTTCGGTGTCGGCGAGTTGTCGCCTGCCGATGCCGATCTGAGCGATGCCACCCGGCTGTCGATGGAAGCCGGTATCGCCGCGATGCTTCCCGAACGCAGGCTCACCGATATTTCGCACGCCATCGAACTGGGCACCCGCGCCGCGGAGAAATTGCACGGTCGCAGCTACGGGATCGTCGACGGATACGGCGGCCACGCCATCGGCCGGGAAATGCACATGGACCCGTTCCTGCCGAACGAGGGCGCACCCGGCAAGGGGCCGCGTCTGGTCGTCGGATCAGTGCTCGCGATCGAGCCGATGCTCACCCTCGGCACCTACGACACCGAGATCCTCGAGGACAAGTGGACCGTCGTCACCACCGACGGCAGCCGGGCCGCGCATTGGGAGCACACCGTCGCGGTCACCGAGGACGGGCCGCGCATCCTGACGCTCCGCCCCGAGTAGAGGCTCCGCCCGATCTTCCTTCGTGCAGTTCGTGCCCCCGGTTGTGAGCGAATGTACCCCCTGCTCGATCGAAGGAGACGAGGGATACATTCGCTCGGATGGGGGGAGGGGGAGAAGGGGAGACGCGCGGAGTCCGCGCGCGAGCGCTCCCTCGGAATGGCTCATTTGGCCTGGTGGGAAACTTCCCGTACCATTGATCGGTGGTGCGCTTTGCGCTCCGGTGATCGGCTTGTCCGTGAATCGGTTTCTGCCGAGTGTCACGGTATCGGATGTCGATGCAACCACACACCGAACGACGGATCGCGGAGGATATGGCTAAGAAAGACGGGGCAATCGAGGTCGAGGGCCGTGTTGTCGAACCGTTGCCCAATGCGATGTTCCGCATTGAGCTCGAGAACGGACACAAGGTCTTGGCTCACATCAGCGGCAAGATGCGTCAGCACTACATTCGCATCCTGCCCGAAGACCGGGTTGTCGTGGAGCTCTCCCCCTACGACCTGTCGCGCGGACGCATCGTCTACCGCTACAAGTAACAGCTTCCCCGGCTACACGGTCGGGGAGAATCATGTCTTCGGCACGGTCTTTCGCCGTGTCCGGGGGCGGACATACAGGAGATCGGACGCACGTGAAGGTTCAGCCTAGCGTCAAGAAGATCTGCGAGAAGTGCAAGGTGATCCGCCGCAACGGTCGGGTCATGGTGATCTGCGAGAACCTGCGTCACAAGCAGCGTCAGGGCTAGATCGACTCTTCTTCGCGAAGATCGGCTTGGCAACAAGCAGCTCGGAAACGAGCACGAAGACCTTCCAGCACCAGTCGCACGGTCACGATTCCCGATTCGTCGGGGAGCCGTGCGATCAACCCCCGGTTCGGAGGCCGGGGCCCCACTGTGTTTGTCGACTACACAGTTCTTGGACGCAGGGGACGGGCTGGGAGCAGACCTCCGCACACCGAAAAGGAATGCCACTCATGGCACGTCTCTCAGGTGTCGATCTTCCCCGCGAAAAGCGGATGGAGATCGCACTCACCTACATCTACGGCATCGGCCGTACCCGCTCCAAGGAGATCCTGGCAGCGACCGGCGTGAACCCGGACCTGCGCAGCAAGGATCTGTCGGACGAGGACCTGGCAAAGCTCCGCGAGTACATCGAGGAGTCCTACAAGGTCGAGGGTGACCTCCGTCGCGAGGTCCAGGCGGACATCCGCCGCAAGATCGAGATCGGCTGCTACCAGGGCCTGCGACACCGTCGTGGTCTGCCCGTGCGTGGACAGCGCACCAAGACCAACGCTCGTACCCGCAAGGGCCCGAAGCGCACCGTCGCAGGAAAGAAGAAGTAATGCCTCCCAAGTCACGCAGCACCGGTCCGAAGAAGACCCAGAAGGCACGGCGCAGGGACAAGAAGAACGTTCCGCACGGCGCCGCTCACATCAAGAGCACCTTCAACAACACCATCGTGTCCATCACCGATCCCCAGGGCAACGTGATCTCCTGGGCGTCGTCGGGCCACGTCGGCTTCAAGGGTTCGCGCAAGTCGACCCCGTTCGCCGCACAGCTCGCCGCCGAGAGCGCTGCCCGCAAGGCGCAGGAGCACGGTGTCAAGAAGGTCGACGTCTTCGTCAAGGGCCCCGGCTCGGGCCGCGAGACCGCGATCCGCTCCCTGCAGGCCGCCGGCCTCGAGGTGGGCACCATCTCCGACGTCACCCCCCAGCCGCACAACGGCTGCCGTCCGCCCAAGCGGCGCCGGGTCTAACGGGAAAGGAATAGGTACTAGAACATGGCACGTTATACCGGTCCCGTTACCCGCAAGTCGCGTCGTCTGCGCGTCGACCTCGTCGGAGGCGACCAGGCGTTCGAGCGTCGTCCCTACCCGCCCGGCCAGCACGGCCGCGCGCGGATCAAGGAGAGCGAATACCTGCTCCAGTTGCAGGAGAAGCAGAAGGCCCGCTTCTCCTACGGCATCATGGAGAAGCAGTTCCGCCGCTACTACGAGGAAGCCGCCTCCCGCCCCGGTAAGACCGGTGAGGTGCTGCTGACCATCCTCGAGTCGCGTCTGGACAACGTCGTCTACCGCGCCGGCATCGCCCGCACGCGTCGGCAGGCACGTCAGCTGGTCAGCCACGGCCACTTCCTGGTCAACGGCAAGAAGGTCGACATCCCCAGCTACCGCGTCTCCCAGTACGACATCATCGATGTCCGTGAGAAGTCGCTGAGCACGCTGCCGTTCCAGGTTGCCCGCGAAACCCAGGGCGACCGCCCGATCCCGGGCTGGCTGCAGATCGTCGGTCCGCGTCTGCGGGTGCTGGTTCACCAGCTTCCCGAGCGCGCACAGATCGAGATCCCGCTGCAGGAACAGCTGATCGTCGAGTACTACTCGAAGTAAGGCGCACACGCGCTGCGGTGTTCTTCCGGCACGTGCTCTTCCAGGACACGGGCAGGGGGAACACCGCATCCCACGAGGGCGTCATATAGCGGACGCCCACAAGGAGGCAACTCATGCTCATTTCGCAGCGACCCACGCTGACCGAAGAAGTTCTGGCCGACGACCGCTCGAAGTTCGTCATCGAGCCGCTCGAGCCCGGCTTCGGGTACACACTCGGCAACTCGCTCCGTCGCACCCTGCTGTCCTCGATCCCGGGCGCGGCCGTCACCAGCATTCGCATCGACGGCGTGCTCCACGAGTTCACCACCGTCCCCGGTGTGAAGGAAGATGTCACCGACATCATCCTGAACCTCAAGGGTCTCGTGGTGTCCTCGGAAGAGGACGAGCCGGTCACCATGTACGTCCGTAAGCAGGGCCCCGGCACCGTGACCGCGGCCGACATCGTGCCCCCGGCCGGTGTCACCGTCCACAACCCGGACCTGCACATCGCCACCCTGAACGACAAGGGCAAGCTGGAGATCGAGCTCGTCGTCGAGCGCGGTCGCGGCTACGTCCCGGCCGTGCAGAACAAGGCGTCCGGCGCCGAGATCGGCCGTATCCCGGTCGACTCGATCTACTCGCCGGTGCTCAAGGTGACGTACAAGGTGGAAGCGACCCGCGTCGAGCAGCGCACCGACTTCGATCGGTTGATTCTCGACGTGGAGACCAAGAACTCGATCACCGCGCGGGACGCGCTCGCTTCGGCGGGCAAGACCCTGGTGGAGCTCTTCGGTCTGGCACGTGAGCTGAACGTCGAAGCAGAAGGCATCGAGATCGGTCCCTCGCCCGCCGAGGCCGACCATATCGCCTCCTTCGGACTTCCCATCGAGGACCTGGACCTGACGGTCCGGTCCTACAACTGCCTCAAGCGCGAAGGTGTTCACACCGTCGGTGAGCTCGTGGCACGCACGGAGTCCGATCTGCTCGACATCCGCAACTTCGGTCAGAAGTCCATCGACGAGGTCAAGGTCAAGCTGCACTCGCTCGGCCTGTCGCTCAAGGACAGCCCCGCATCGTTCGATCCCAGCACCGTGGCCGGCTACGACGCCGCCACCGGTACCTGGAGCGACACGGACGCGGGCTCCTTCGGCGACACCGACGGCAACGAGGACTACGCCGAGACCGAACAGCTGTAGCAGCTCACGGTCCGTTACTAGGAGAAAATCATGCCCAAGCCCAAGAAGGGCGCCCGCTTCGGCGGGTCGGCCTCGCACCAGAAGGCGATCTTCGCCAACCTGGCCACCGCTCTCTTCGAGCACGGACGCATCACCACGACCGAGGCCAAGGCCAAGGCGTTGCGTCCGTACGCCGAGAAGCTCGTCACCCACGCGAAGACCAACACCCTGGCTTCGCGTCGTGAGGTGCTGAAGGTCATCCGCAACAAGGACGTCGTGCACACCCTGTTCGCGGAGATCGGTCCGTTCTACGAGGACCGCAACGGCGGCTACACCCGCATCATCAAGACCGTCCCCCGCAAGGGTGACAATGCTCCGATGGCGATCATCGAGCTCGTCAAGGAGAAGACGGTCACCTCCGAGGCCGATCGCGCTCGCCGCGTCGCCGCTTCGCAGGCCTCCGAGGAGAACGTCGTCGAGGCTGTCGAAGCCGACGCGACCGACGCCGAGGTCGCCAACGCGGACGCCGTCGTCGAGGGTATCGAGGACAGCACCGCGACGGCCGCCGACGCCGACGAGGCCAAGAAGGACTAGTCCACTTGGTTTCGGCACATGGCTCGAGCACTGCCGAATCGAACGAACCCGTCGTTCCCGCTGGGGACGGCGGGTTCGTTCGCTTGCGGCTCGATGTTTCGTACGACGGCACCGACTTCTCCGGGTGGGCCCGGCAGCCCGGCCGCCGCACGGTGTGCGGTGAGATCGAGGAGAAGCTGAGCGCGATCGTCCGTACCCCGGTCCTGCTGACGGTCGCGGGGCGCACCGACGCGGGTGTGCATGCGTCCGGGCAGGTCGCGCACGTCGACGTGCGTGCCGACGCGATTCCCGACGACCCGTCCCGCCTGGTCCGCCGGTTGGCTCGGTTCCTCCCGAAAGATGTTCGGGTCAAGGATGTCTCGTACGCTCCCGAGCATTTCGACGCGCGCTTCTCGGCAATCCGGCGGCACTACGAGTACCGGTTGACGACCGCACCGTACGGCGCGGATCCGCTGCGCGCCAGAGACACGGTCGCGTGGCCGAAGAACGTCGATGTCGAGGCGATGCGGGAGGCGTCGTCGCGACTGCTGGGTCTGCACGATTTCGCCGCGTTCTGCAAGCGCCGCGACGGCGCGACAACTGTGCGCGAACTGCAGCGGTTCGACTGGGAGCGCACCGGCGACGATCTCGCCGCCTTCGTCACCGCCGACGCGTTCTGCTGGTCGATGGTGCGCAGCCTCGTGGGGGCGGCGCTGGCCGTCGGCGAGGGGCGCCGCAGGGCGGACTGGATGGCGGGTCTGCTCGCCGAGCGGCAGCGGGCGAGCGCGGTCGCGGTCGCGCCGGCGCACGGGTTGTCGCTCGTCCGCGTCGACTATCCGGCCGATGCCGATCTCGCGGCCCGCAACCTGGCGACCAGGGAAGCGCGATCGGCGATCGATCCGCCCGGCGGTTGCTGCGGCGGCTGAATCGCCGCGGAATCCGGCCGGCGCTGTTAGCGTCGTCCCACGACGATGTGGGGGCGACGAATGATGCGTCGGATGGCGGCGACTGTGGTCGGGATACTCGCGGCGATCGCGGTGGCCCTGCCCGGCGGCGCGACCGCCGACCCACTGCCGGTGCCGCAGAGCTTCTTCGACGGTGTCGGCGCGGAGATCACGAATCCCGGCGGGTCGCTGCCGGGATCGAACGACTGGACCTGCACACCCACCGCGGAGCATCCCCGACCGGTGATCCTCGTGCACGGGACCGGGGCGAACCGTCAGACCAACTGGGCGACATACGTTCCGCTGCTGAAGGACGAGGGGTACTGCGTCTTCGCGCCGACGTACGGGGTGATGCCGGGAAGTGAATGGCCGCGCAGTGCGTTCGGTGCGCTGGCCCCGCTCGCCGACAGTGCCCGCGAGCTGGCCGCGTTCGTCGACGAGGTGCTCGCCGCGACCGGCGCGGAGACGGTCGACATCGTCGGTCATTCGCAGGGCACCCTGATGCCCAACTATTTCGTACGGTTTCTCGGCGGCGCCGACAAGGTGGAGAACTACGTGTCGCTGGCTCCGCTGTGGTTGGGGGCGGGCGCGTTCTGGGCGGGCGAGATCACCGAGTTCGCGCGGCAGTTCGGGCTGCGGCCACTGCAGGAACAGACGTTCGGGCTGCTGTGCGCGGCGTGCCTGGACATGGCGCCCGGCACCGACTTCGTCAATGCGATGAACGCCGACGGCGGCCCCTACGCGCCCGGTGTGCGGTACACGAACATCGCGACCCGCTACGACGAACTGGTCGTGCCCTACACCAACGGGCTGGTGCCCGGCCCGGACACCGTCAACATCGTCGTCCAGGACCGGTGTCCGCAGGACCTGTCCGAACACGCGGCGATCGCGGCGTCACCGGTCGCGGCCGGGCACGTACTGAACGCGCTCGATCCGCAGCGCCCGCGCCCGGTGCCGTGCCTGCCGATCGCGCCGCTCACCGGCGCCCCACTGGGCTGATCGGGCTCAGTTCGCGAGCTGGCGGGCGATGACCAGACGCTGGATCTGGTTGGTGCCCTCGAAGATCTGGGTGATCTTGGCGTCGCGCATGAACCGTTCGACGGGGAAGTCGCGGGTGTAGCCGTAGCCACCGAGGACCTGCACGGCGTCGGTGGTGACCTTCATCGCCGCATCGGTCGCGACGAGCTTGGCGACCGACGCCTGCCGTGAATACGACAGGCCGGCGTCCTTGCGGCGGGCGGCGTCGATGTAGGTGGCGCGGGCTGAATCGACCGCTGCCGCCATATCGGCCAGCACGAAACCCAGGCCCTGGTGGTCGATGATCGCCTTGCCGAACGCGGTGCGTTCCTTCGCGTACGCGGTGGCCTCGTCGAGCGCGGCCTGCGCGAGACCGACGGCGACCGCGGCGATACCGAGGCGCCCGGAATCCAACGCGCTGAACGCGATCGGCAGGCCCTGCCCTTCGGCGCCGATGCGTCGTTCGGCAGGGACGAACGCGTTGTCGTAGTGTGCGCTGGTGGTCGGGATCGCGTGCAGTCCCATCTTCTCCTCGGGCTTGCCGAAGGTCAGACCCTCGGTGCCACCGGGCACCAGGAAACACGAGATGCCCTTCGAGCCGGCATCGGACGTGCGGGCGAACAGCGTGTAGAAGTCGGCCTTGCCGCCGTTGGTGATCCAGGCTTTCGCGCCGTTGATGCGGTAGCCGCCGTCGGCCGCGGTCGCGCGGCAGGTCAGCGCTGCGGCGTCCGATCCGGCCTGCGGCTCGGACAGACTGTAGGCGCCGATGGTGTTGCCGCCGAGCATGTCCGGCAGCCACTGCGTCTTCTGCTCGTCGGTGCCGTGGGTCGCGAGCGCGAAGCAGGACAGGCTGTGGACACTCACCGCGACCGCGACCGCGGCCCATCGCGCACCGAGTTCCTCGAGGACCTGCAGATACACCTCGTACGGCTGGTTGCCGCCGCCGAACTCCTCCGGGTAGGGCAGGCTCAGCAGCCCGGCTGCCCCGAGGGCGGGGAAGACGCCGTCGGGAAACGTCTCGGTGCGTTCGTGCTCGACGACGCGCGGGGCCAGGACCTTGTCGGCGACGTCGCGGGTCAGGTCGATCAGGTCGCGGGCTTCGGGGGTGGGCAGCAGGCGCTCGACGGGCACGGAAGGCTCCTCCATCAGGGAATCGGTACTGCAAACGATACTCCAGTACTGTATCGAGTATGACAAGTGCGGGTACCCGGCGCACCGCTCGCCGACGGCAACTGTTCGACGAGCTCGTGGCGCTGTTCCTGGCCGACGGCTTCGCCCACCTCACCCTCGACGACATCGCCGCGCGACTCCACTGCTCGAAATCCACGCTGTACACGCTCGCGGAGAACAAGGACCGCCTCGTGCACGCCGTCACCGTGCACTTCTTCCGCGACGCCACCGAACGGGTCGAAACCGCACTGACCGGCAGTGCCGGGGCCGAAAACCGCATCCGTACCTACCTCGAATCGGTGGGCAGGCAACTCGAACCGGCCTCGCCGCGCTTCATGGAAGACATGGCCGCGACCCCGGCGGCCCGCGAGGTATACGAACGCAACACCCGCATCGCCGCCGAACGGGTCCGGGCGCTCATCGCCGACGGTGTCGCGACGGGCGAACTCCGTGACGTGCACGCGGTGTTCGTCGCCGACGTGGTCACCGCCGTCATGGTCCGCATCCAGCAACGAGAGGTCGCCGCCACGACCGGCCTCGCCGATGCTCAGGCATACCGTGAACTGGCGACCTTGCTCACCAGGGGCCTCACCGCCTGACCGGGATGGTTCGATCACTGTCATGGACCCGATCACACTGGACATCATCGTGGCGAGCGTTCGCGCGGGTCGCGTGGCGCCCGTCGTCGCCGACTGGTTCGCGGCCACCGCCCGGCGACGCGCCGACTTCGACGTCGGCGTCCTCGACCTCGCCGACACGCCGCTGCCGCAGGACCTGTCCGGGGGAGCGGACGCAGAGGCGTTCACCCGGCGGATCGGCGCGGCCGATGCGTTCGTGATCGTCACCTCCGAGTACAACCACGGCTATCCCGCGGCACTCAAGACCGCGATCGACACGGTGAAACACGAATGGCGCACCAAACCCGTCGGATTCGTCTCCTACGGTGGCCTGTCCGGCGGGCTGCGTGCCGTCGAGCAACTCCGTCAGGTCCTGATCGAGGTGCACATGGTGCCAGTGCGCGAATCGGTGAGCTTCCACCGCGTCAAACACGCATTCGCCGCGGACGGAAGCACCGCGGACGGCGCCGCGATCGACGCGGCCGAACGGATGCTCGACCAACTCGGGTGGTGGGCGCACGCCGTGCGAGCCGGGCGGGGTGCCGAACCCTATCCGAGCTGAACCCGCGGACGGAGCGACGTCAGCGCGCGACCACCGGGGCGGTCGTACGGGGCCGGCCGATATGCGTCGTCTCGGCGTCGATCGTCACCAGCGTCAGGCTGGTGCGCCGGCCACCGGACCCGAGTATCACCCGGTTGCCCGCCGCTCCGGGCTGCACGAGCGTCACATCGGGTCGCTCCCGTGGCCACTGCTCCGGACCGGTGTGGATGTGCAGTGCGGTGACGTGCGGCGGCACGACCGTCGGACGTACCCCGTCGTAGACGACCGTGTCGAACTCGACGTCGCCGGGATACCGGCCCGCGATGCGCAGCCGATCCGGGCCGGCCGCACCGTCGAGCACCGGCTGCCAGGCATGTGGACGGTCGGTGTGAACGACAACGCGGGCACCCACCGCGACCGCCCGGAACACCACCTGGAGCGCGAGATACAGTTCGCCCGCCACGTGGACGCTGCGCACGCCGGAACCGGTGAGTCGCGCGGCGACCGCCCGTCCCGACTCGTCCGCTCCGACGAGTTGACCGCACCCGGCAATCGGCAACGTCAGCGCGTCGAGATCAGCAGCAGCCGTCGAACGCGACTGCGTCATGTTTTCGAGTCCGGGTACCGCGAGCGGTAACGCGGCCACCAGCGCGTCACGGTCGCGTCCCCGCACCGGACGCAATCCCGGTGCGGCGAACGGCTCGCACGACCGTGTCGTGACGCGGACGAGTGCACCGATCCGGACCCGGCCCGGTGCCGAACCCGGCCGCAGCCGCACCGCGACCGTCGACGAGAGTGCCGGATGGGACCAGATCCCGGTGAGTGTCCCACGATCGAGTCGCCGTGGTTCGACGCTGCCGCCACTGTTGAATCCTCCCGGAAGCGGGACGCTGCGCCATCGTCGTTCGAAGTCGGCCGGGTCGGCGTCCCTGGTGATGCGTGCGGTCGCCGAATCGATCTCGGCAGCGGTGAGGATGCGTGCGCGAAGCTGTGATTCACCGAGCGCCCGCTCGACGCGCCGAGCGGCGATCATGATGGTCCGGACGGCGCCCTCGGCTCCGCCGCCTCGGCTGGACACCGCGTCACGGCACCGGGACGCATCGAGCCGCAACGCGACTCGGACCGTGCATACCGATGCCGCGGGGAGCGGCCCGACGAGCTGCGCGTAGACCTGGCCGGCGGGTGTCGTGTCCAGAACACGCCGACCGTGCGCGATGACATCGATCGCGTCGAGGGTGACGTCGTGGTGGGACAGACACCGTGCGATCGTCGAGAGCGGAACGACCCGGTCCGGGTCGATGCGGTCGCGGCCGAGCCGGGTGATGCCTTCGGACGGTGCCAGAATCTCGACGACTGCGCTCAGGCACGTTCCGTCCCGGATCAATCCGATGGTGCCGGTGCCGTCCGGATGATCGACCGGCCGGTTCGGCCGTCGATACCGCCGGGTCCCGTACCGCCACACAACAATTCCGAGATCCGACACACCGCGGCCGCGGACGCGCACGAAGGCGACCGTCGCGACGCACGCCGCGGCCGACGCGGCGATCGTCGTGGACGCGCCGGACACCGACGCGACCATCCATATCGCCACGGCCACGCACTGGGCGGTGACGAGCCGCACGAGCCCGAACCGTTGTGCCCATGCGGATTCCACTCGGTCCATCGCTACTTCCCCCGAATCCG
Organism: Rhodococcus sp. (in: high G+C Gram-positive bacteria); assembly: GCF_049299235.1. Taxonomy (GTDB): domain Bacteria; phylum Actinomycetota; class Actinomycetes; order Mycobacteriales; family Mycobacteriaceae; genus Rhodococcus. Next base: position 12,933 of record NZ_JBAQXC010000130.1, read on the forward strand.
GTCGACGCGGCCGTGGGGCCGCCCGCCATTCCCCGAGTGAACTGTACTGTGTTGCCGCAGGGGCATGCGGTACGGGGGAGGAAGCATGGCAGCGCAACCCACCACTCGGTGGCAGGTCGGCGGCTACCGATTTCTGGTGCGGCGCATGGAACATGCGCTGGTCCGGCGGGATGTACGGATGATCGGCGACCCGATGCGCTCGCAGACGCGGGCGCTCGCGGTCGGTGCGGTCGTCGCGTGTCTCGGACTCGCCGGGTGTGCGGCGCTGGCATTGTTCCGGCCGCAGGACAAGATCGGTGACGCCGCGATCGTGCTGGGCCGGGATTCGGGGGCGATGTTCGTCGCCGTCGACGGAGTGTTCCATCCCGTGCTCAACCTCGCGTCCGCGCGGCTCGTGCTGGGCGGCGCCACCGAACCTGTGGTGGTGGCGGACGAGGAGTTCGCGACGCGGCCACGTGGTCCCCTCATCGGGATTCCCGGCGCTCCATCCGTTCTTGCCTACGGGACCGACGACGAATCGTGGACGGTCTGTGACACCGCAGAAGCCGGATCATTCTCTGTGTCAACTGCTCTCGTCGTCGGGACGCCACAGTACGACGAGCGGATCGACGTCCTCGACGGGGAGGCCCTGCTCGTGTCCGCCGGCGAGACCCACTACCTCGTCTACGACGGGACACGGGCCGAGATCGACCTGAACGACCGTGCGTTGACCCGCGTGCTCGGCATCGACGGGGTGGCGGCCCGACCAGTCGGGCCCGGTTTGATCGAGGCGATCCCGGAGGTGCCTCGGCTCTCCGCGCCGGTCATCGACGGAGCGGGAACGGAACCCGAATTTCCCATCGAGGGATTGACGGTGGGTTCGGTGGTCGCGATGGCAGAACCGGACGGCCAGCGCTTCTATGTCGTGCTGCGCGACGGCGTACAGGAAGTGTCCAAGGCTACCGCCCAGATCATTCACTACTCGGATTCGCAAGGTGCGGCAGAGATTCCGATCGTCCCTCCCGATGTGACGAACCACGCGCCCTCGGTGCAGGAACTGGCCGTCGACACCTTCCCGCAGGCCGTCCCGACGATCGTCGACGCCGGCGACCGGCCGGTGTCCTGTGTGACGTGGTCGCCGGTCGACGGCGCTGGCGAATCGCAACGCTCGGAGTTGACGCTCTCCGCGGGTCGGGCGTTGCCGATCCCGGAGAGCGCCGCACCGGTGGAGTTGGCGCAGGCCGACGGTGCGGGACCGAACGCGGACACCGCGTACGTGCCACCGGGGCGGGGCGCATACGTGCAGAGCACCTCGATCGTCCCGGACAGCGACCGCCGCGGAGCGATGTTCTACGTCGCGGACACCGGCGTACGATACGGCGTCGCCGACGCCGAGTCCGCTGCCGCACTGGGATTCCCGGAGAGGCCCGCTCGTGCTCCGTGGCAGATCGTGTCGTTGTTCGCACCGGGGCCGGCCTTGAGTCGCGCCGAGGCGCTCGTCGCACACGACGGCATCGCGCCCGATGCGCGGCCAGCGCGGGTCGGTTCCGGCAACTGAATCCGGGCGTCGTCCGGGCGGCTGCGTCCCGGCGTCACGCAGGCGGGTGACGGCGGCGGATTCCCCGCCGCAGCGGCATCGATGCGAGTACCGCCACCG
>NZ_JBAQXC010000131.1:0-4028 GCF_049299235.1 Rhodococcus sp. (in: high G+C Gram-positive bacteria)
GCGGTGAACCTCATGTCCGGGGACGCCTCGGCGGCCAGTGCCAGCACACCGACTGCCGCAGCACGCAATTCGAGGCTACCGAGCCCCTGCTCCGCCGCCTCCTGCCATCGGTCCGCGACCGGCGCGACGATCGCCCCAGCCTCGTCCATCACCGCAGGAGACGTCAGCAACGCCTCGATCGCCGCGACCGGCACCTGCCACAGCCCGCCCGGTTGCGCATCGAGATACCGCACCTCGAGGTGACCGGACGGCCGGACCGGCGGGAACAGCGTGGACAGGTGATAGTCCAGATCGTCGACGGTGGGGCGACGGCGCAACTCGTCGTCCAGCGAACCGGTCAGCCAATCCGCGAACGACGCGTCCGGCGGCGCATGCCATTCCGGGCCGGACGCTTTCACGCACAGCAGGGGCGCATCGAGCGCCCACGCCGGATAGTCGCCGGGGTCGGACACCGGGGTGGTGCGGTCGGGGTCGAGACTCAGCCAGGTCCGCATGCGCTGCGACGCCCACCGCCCGTCCGGAATACCTTTCAGCACAGGAGAACACGCGAACGCCGAGATCATCGTCGGCCCTATCGCGTGGAGGAGCTGCCAGCGGCGACGTACCTCGTCGTCGTCCGCACCGGCATCGACACTCACCTGCACCGCGGCGGTGCTGTTCATCATCAGCCTGCCCATCGGGCCGATCCGGTCGAACCGCAATTCCATTGCGCTGTAACGCGCAGTGCGCAGCAGGCGGTGCGGGGGCCGCACATCGTCGCCTGCCGTATCGAGCATGAGCAGTGAGCGCCGGGCCAGCAAGGAACGCAGCATGCGAGAGTCGGCGACGAGACGGTCGCACACCTGCCGGGCCGACGCGCACGGCACGCTGGACAGCTCGACCTGACCGCCGGGTTCGAGGCTGACCACACTCCCGGACGGCAACGGTCGGGCAGACGACGTCGGTGCCACCGTCCGCGGTGCGTGCGCGCCGAGCGAATCCACGATCCCCTGCAGCGCGGGCCGGGCCGCGGTACCGTCCGCGCGAGCAGTCAGCCATTCCAGTTCCACCCCGATCAACCTCGGCGGACCGAACCGGAAGCTGCGGTGGCGAACGTGTGCCTCCGCGTCCGCACGCGAGGTGAAGAGCGCGCGCGGAGACGCAGTACCGATCGCGGTCACCACTCGATCACCACTCGATCACCCTCCCTCGCCACCGAGCCAGGACACAGACGAGCCTAACCCGCTGGCTGTCTCGACGCGGCGAGAACTCCGGCGGCGACACGGGTGACGGCGCTACATTCCTGGCATACCTACTGGTCGTACGTGATGTCGAAGAGGTGGTTCGACCGTGCTGGATCTCGAAAAGGTTCGCCGGGACACGCCCGGTTGTTTCGGCCGGGTGTTCCTCGACAGTGCCGGTTCGTCGCTGCCACCGACACCCGTGCTCGACACCGTCGTCACCCACCTGCGCCGCGAAGCGGAGGTCGGCGGGTATGTCGCCGCGAACGAGCAACTGGACGCACTCGGCGCGGTGAAAGCCGCGATCGGCCGACTGCTCGACGTCGAACCCGGGTCGGTGGCGCTCACCGACAGCGCCTCACGCTCGTGGACATCGTTCTTCTATGCGGTGCCGCTGCGCCCCGGTGACCGCATCCTGATCTCCCGTGTCGAATACGCGGCCAACGCGGTCGCCGCGCTGCAACGCGCCCGTGCCACCGGCGCATCCGTCGAACAGATCCCGTCCGACCCGGACGGACGCATCGATGTCGGTGCGCTCACCGCCATGCTCGACGAGCGCGTGAGGCTGGTGTCGCTGGTACACGCCCCCACCAACGGTGGTCTCATCAACCCGGTGCGGGAGGTCGCGGACGCGGCGCACGCGGTCGGGGCGCTCGTGTTGCTCGACGCATGCCAGTCCGTCGGGCAACTCGCGGTGAGCATTCCCGAACTCGACGTGGATGCGCTGTCCGCGACCGGCCGGAAATGGCTGCGCGGTCCCCGCGGTACCGGCTTCCTGTATGTGCGTCCGAGGCTGATCGGCGAACTCGAACCGGCCGTGCTGGACCTGCACAGCGCACGGTGGTCGGGGACCGACGAGTACGAGCTCGCACCCGACGCCACCCGCTTCGAACTGTGGGAAGCCGACATCGCCGCGCGCCTCGGTCTCGGCGCTGCGGTCGACTATCTGCTCGACCTCGGGATCGACGCGGTCACCGACGCGATCTCCTACCGCGCCGAGCATCTGCGCGACGGCCTGGGGCGCATCCCCGGTGTCCGGGTCCGCGACCTCGGCGACCCGCGCAGCGGCATCGTCTCGTTCACCGTGGACGGCCACGAGCCGAGCGCGGTACGCGATGCACTCGCGGCCCGGTCGGTGACGGTGACCGTCAGCCATCGCAGTTCGACGTTGCTGGACATGTCCGCGCGGAAACTCGATGCGGTGGTGCGCGCGTCACCGCACTATTTCGTCTCCCCCGCCGATGTCGATCGGTTCCTGGCCGCCGTCCGGAACTTGTGACGTCGGCGGCGCGGCCGCCGGGAGAGCGGGGGCTGTTCGCTTTGCCTCCGGCGATCCGGTAAAGTCCTTCGAGTTGTCTCGGCGAGGGTGAACCGCGTAATCGCTGGCTCACCGTGATCGACGCGGCTGCGGCTCCGCTCGAGCGTTCCACGCTCCCGGCCCGCGCGTGTCCGGTCTCCGCGTCGCCGAGAAGACCGACCCAGTGAGAGCCACCAGCGTAGGAGCCGTCGCATCATGTCCAACGAGAACCGTCTCGTCGCCGCCGTCCGCACCGAGTTCGGCAAGGGCGCCGCCCGCCGTGCCCGCCGTGACGGACAGGTCCCCGCCGTGCTGTACGGCCACGGCACCGACCCCAAGCACCTCGCGCTCCCGGCCCGCGAGCTCGCTGCCGTGCTGCGCGCCCACGGCACCAACGCCGTGCTCACCCTCGACGTCGACGGTTCCGAGGAGCTGGCGCTGACCAAGTCGATCGTCGTGCACCCGATCCGCAACTACATCGAGCATGCCGACCTGCTGGTCGTGAAGAAGGGCGAGAAGGTCATCGTCGAGGTGCCGCTGATCGTCACCGGCGCTGCCGCGCCGGGCACCCTCGTCGTCAACGAGGTCACCACCATCAAGCTCGAGGTCGAGGCCCTGCACATCCCCGAGCAGGTCGAGGTCTCCATCGAGGGCGCCGAGCCCGGCACCCAGTTCCTCGCCGGCGGCGTCGACCTTCCCGCGGGCGCTGCGCTGGCCGATGAGGCCGAGCTGCTGCTCGTCAACGTCGTCGCGCCGACCGAAGAGGCCGGCGACGAGAGCGACGAGGCCGCAGCCGAGGAGGCCTGAGCCACCCACGGCTCCACATGGTTCGTTGCGGCGCGTCATCCTGCACGGGATGGCGCGCCGCGCGCGTGTGACCTGGCGCCGGACGCCGGCACCCGGTCGGGAAGGAATACACCACCGTGAGCGAGGACACCGTGCTCGTCGTCGGACTCGGCAATCCCGGGCCCAAGTACGAGAAGACCCGCCACAACATCGGCTTCATGGTGGCCGACGTGGTCGCCGGACGTGTCGGCGGTTCGTTCGCCGCGCACAAGCGCAGCAATGCGGACATCGTGCAGGCTCGGCTCGACGGCAGGCAGGTAATCGTCGCGAAACCGCGCACCTACATGAACGTGTCGGGTGGCCCGGTCGCGAGTCTGGTCAAGTTCTTCTCGGTCGAGTCGTCGAACGTCGTGGTGATCCACGACGAATTGGATCTGGATTTCGGCACCATCCGGCTCAAACAGGGGGGCGGCGAGAACGGCCACAACGGGCTGCGGTCGACGTCGACCTCGCTGGGTACCAAGGACTATCTGCGGGTACGCATGGGCATCGGCCGGCCGCCGGGACGGCAGGATCCGGCGGACTTCGTACTCAAACCGTTCTCGACGACAGAACGCAAGGAACTCGACATTCTGTGCGAGGAAGGCGCGGACGCTGTCGAACTGCTGCTGCGCCTGGGCCTCGAAGGCGCACAGAACCGAATCCACTGACCCCCGGTGTGGGGG
>NZ_JBAQXC010000132.1:0-18697 GCF_049299235.1 Rhodococcus sp. (in: high G+C Gram-positive bacteria)
ACCCGAAGGTTCGGGTGACGCCCACACGGTTCGGTTGGTGTGCCCGGATTCGGATGCCGAATCGGGCGCGAGTGGCCGGCGGGCAACACCGCGTCGCCCCGAAAGTATTCCGTGCGGGTGTTCGCTGCTGGCGTAGAGCTTGCGGAAACGTAGCGGCGACGTGCAGCGTTAGCACTTGTGACCGGGTTTCGGAACACCGCAGAACCGAGTGGAGGGGAAGCGGGCCGAAACCGCGGCAACTAGAGTGTCAAGTGGGGTCGTGGAATCTTCGCCGGTTCGACGACGACTCGAGTGCCGGAGCGAAACGCGGCGGCCGGATCCGGAACAATCCTCGTATCGGATCCGCAGGCCGGAGAGTGTGAGGGAGTGCGATGTTCGAAAGGTTTACCGATCGCGCGCGGCGCGTCGTCGTCCTGGCTCAGGAAGAGGCCAGGATGCTCAACCACAACTACATCGGCACGGAGCACATCCTCCTCGGCCTCATCCACGAGGGTGAGGGCGTGGCAGCGAAGTCGCTCGAGTCGCTGGGAATCTCCTTGGAAGGCGTCCGCAGTCAGGTCGAGGAAATCATCGGCCAAGGACAGCAGGCTCCCTCCGGGCACATCCCGTTCACTCCCCGTGCCAAGAAGGTGCTCGAGCTCAGCCTGCGTGAGGCGCTGCAGCTCGGCCACAACTACATCGGCACCGAGCACATCCTCCTCGGCCTCATCCGCGAGGGCGAGGGCGTTGCAGCTCAGGTGCTCGTCAAGCTCGGCGCCGACCTGAACCGGGTCCGCCAGCAGGTCATCCAGTTGCTCTCGGGCTACCAGGGCAAGGAGCCGCAGGAAGCCGGCACGAGCCGTGGCGAGGCCGGCACCCCGTCGACGTCTTTGGTGCTCGATCAATTCGGCCGCAACCTCACCCAGGCTGCGCTCGAAGGCAAGCTCGATCCGGTCATCGGCCGTGCGAAGGAAATCGAGCGGGTCATGCAGGTGCTGTCCCGGCGTACCAAGAACAACCCGGTGCTCATCGGTGAGCCGGGTGTCGGCAAGACCGCCGTCGTCGAGGGCCTCGCACAGGCCATCGTCAACGGTGAGGTTCCCGAGACCCTCAAGGACAAGCAGCTCTACACCCTCGACCTCGGTTCGCTGGTCGCCGGTTCCCGTTACCGAGGTGACTTCGAGGAACGCCTGAAGAAGGTTCTCAAGGAGATCAACAGCCGCGGCGACATCATCCTGTTCATCGACGAGCTCCACACGCTGGTCGGTGCGGGTGCTGCCGAGGGCGCTATCGACGCCGCATCGATCCTCAAGCCGAAGCTGGCACGTGGTGAGCTGCAGACCATCGGAGCGACGACCCTCGACGAGTACCGCAAGTACATCGAGAAGGACGCCGCGCTCGAGCGTCGTTTCCAGCCGGTGCAGGTCGGTGAGCCGACGGTCGAGCACACCATCGAAATCCTGAAGGGTCTGCGCGACCGGTACGAGGCGCATCACCGTGTCTCGATCACCGACAAGGCGCTCGTCGCCGCCGCGACCCTCGCGGACCGGTACATCAACGACCGCTTCTTGCCGGACAAGGCCATCGACCTCATCGACGAGGCCGGCGCGCGGATGCGTATCCGCCGGATGACCGCTCCGCCGGACCTGCGCGAGTTCGACGACCGGATCGCCGACGCCCGTCGTGAGAAGGAATCCGCGATCGACGCGCAGGACTTCGAGAAGGCCGCCAGCCTGCGCGACAAGGAGAAGCAGCTGGTCGCGCAGCGCGCCGAGCGTGAAAAGCAGTGGCGTGCGGGTGACCTCGACGTCATCGCGGAGGTCGACGAGGAACAGATCGCCGAGGTCCTCGCGAACTGGACCGGCATCCCGGTGTTCAAGCTCACCGAGGAGGAGACCACGCGTCTGCTCCGCATGGAGGACGAGCTGCACAGGCGGATCATCGGCCAGGAGGACGCCGTCAAGGCCGTCGCCCGGGCGATCCGCCGGACTCGTGCCGGCCTGAAGGACCCGAAGCGCCCGTCCGGCTCGTTCATCTTCGCCGGTCCGTCCGGTGTCGGTAAGACCGAGCTGTCCAAGGCCCTCGCGAACTTCCTGTTCGGTGATGACGACGCACTCATCCAGATCGATATGGGTGAGTTCCACGACCGGTTCACCGCGTCGCGTCTGTTCGGTGCGCCTCCCGGGTATGTCGGATACGAGGAAGGCGGGCAGCTCACCGAGAAGGTGCGCCGCAAGCCGTTCTCCGTCGTCCTGTTCGACGAGATCGAAAAGGCTCACCAGGAGATCTACAACACTCTCCTGCAGGTGCTCGAGGACGGCCGTCTCACCGATGGTCAGGGACGCACTGTCGACTTCAAGAACACGGTGCTGATCTTCACCTCGAACCTGGGCACAGCCGACATCTCGAAGGCTGTCGGCCTCGGCTTCACCGCGGGCTCCGGCGACCAGTCGAACTACGAGCGGATGAAGAACAAGGTCCACGACGAGCTCAAGAAGCACTTCCGTCCGGAGTTCCTCAACCGCATCGACGACATCATCGTCTTCCACCAACTCACGCGCGAGCAGATCATCGAGATGGTCGACCTGATGATCGGCCGGGTCGAGACCCAGTTGAAGAACAAGGACATGGGGATCGAACTCACCGAGAAGGCGAAGTCGCTGCTCGCCAAGCGCGGGTTCGATCCGGTGCTGGGTGCGCGGCCGCTGCGTCGGACGATCCAGCGCGAGATCGAGGACCAGTTGTCCGAGAAGATTCTCTTCGGTGAGATCGGCCCGGGCCACATCATCCTCGTCGACGTCGATGGTTGGGACGGCGAAGGAGCAGGCGAGAACGCGAAGTTCACGTTCACACCGAGCGAGAAGCCGGCCGAGGTGCCGGACTCCCCGGCGGTTGCTCTGGCCAAGACCGTCGAGGGTGAGGCGGAAGCCCAGTAGAAAGCTGGACTTGGTAGTCGAGACGGCACGATAATGGGCGGCACCCCGGAGAGGGTGCCGCCCATTGTCGTCAGTTGCGCCGGGGTGTCAGTTGCGCCATGTTGTCAGTTGCGCCAGGGTGTCAGTTGCGCCATGTTGTCAGTTGCGCCAGGATGTGCTTTCTCGGCCGGTCCAGTTCACGAGCCGTTCGGTTGCGCCGGCGCCCGGCGCGGACTGTACGACCGGGCCGAACGGTATGAAGCCGCCGCGGGGCGTTTCCGGCAGAGCTTTCTGCATGATCGCGAGTGCGGCCTCCGCGAGAATCGGGTCGGCTTCGGCGGGCTGTCCGGTCGCCATCGCGAGATCCCAGCCGTGGACGAGAACCTCGTTCAGCGAGACCAGGATCGCCGTGCGGCCCGGGAACGTCCCCCACGGCGCGACCACCTCGCGGTCGAGAGTTGCAGCGTTGTTCCACACGTGCCAGTAGTTGTCGGCGGTGCTGGTCAGGGTGGCGGGCCAGGCGTCGTCGTCGATGCCGGTGATCACTTCGGGTGCGTCGGTCACGTCTTCGCCGAGGCCGAGGAGGCGTCCGCGTTCGACGGTCGCGGTCAGGTGGCCCATCAAGGTGCGGACGTCGAAGTCGGTGCACGGGGTGGGGTCGGTGAGGCGGTCGGGGGTGACACCGGTGAACAGGTCGTGCGCCCAGGCCAGCGCGGTGCGGAAGAGGGGACGGGGATCTGCTGTCGTCGTGGTCATGATGAACATCATCGATTCGATTGAGGACAGGTTCGGTCCTGGTGCCATCGGGAGTTGTCGAGGTACTCCGGATCGGGTGCCGTGTTCGTTGCCGCGGCGTAGGTTCGGCAACGAACAGGTTCGTTCGCGACGAGAGGACTACGCAATGCCGACACGCACCGCACGCACCGCATGGAACGGTGGCCTCCAGGATGGTTCCGGGCAGGTGGAACTGACCAGCTCGGGTCGCGGCACGTTCGACGTGTCGTTCCCGAAACGCTCGGCGGACGACGCCGCGGGCACCACCAGCCCGGAGGAGTTGATCGCCGCCGCGCATTCGTCGTGCTACGCGATGCAGTTGTCCGCGTTGATCGCGGAGGCGGGTGGAACACCTCGGAGCCTCGACGTGACTGCCGATGTCTCGCTCGGCCCTGATCCGGCGGGTGGCTTCCGGCTTACCGGCATCGCCCTGACCGTGCGCGGTGAGGTTGAAGGCCTCGACGCCGCCGGGTTTGCCGACGCGGCGCAGGCCGCCAAGGCGGGATGCCCGGTGAGCAAGGCGCTGACCGGCGTCGAGATCAGTCTCGACGCAGCGCTCGAGTGACGTCCTAGCGGGAATTTCACGGCCGCGGGAATCGCACGGCGCTGCGGGTTGTTGCACAGGCACGTGAATTCTCGACGAAACACGGCCCGGATCGAGATCTGGTCCGACATCGCGTGCCCCTGGTGTTACATCGGTAAGCGGCGGTTCACTGAGGCGCTGGCCGAGTTCGAGCATCGTGACCGCGTGTCGGTGACCTGGCGTTCGTACCAGCTTGCGCCGGACACGCCGGCGGGACTTCGACGTCCCGAGATCGACGCGCTGGTCGAGATGAAGGGAATGCCGGCCGAGCAGGTGCAGCAGATGTTCGCGCACGTCGCGAACGTTGCCGCGCAGGATGGCCTCGACATCGACTTCACCACTGTGATCGCGGCGAACACCTTCGACGCCCACCGGTTGCTGCACCTGGCCGGTGAGCGGCGTGACTACTTGCTCGAGGCACTGTTCCGTGCGCACTTCGTCGACGGTGAGGTGGTCGATGACGTCGACACGCTCGTGCGGATCGCTGCGGCCGCGGGCCTCGACCACGAAGAGGTTCGCGCCGGTCTCGACGGCGACGCGGGCGCTGATGCGGTCCGTGCGGATCTGCTCGAGGCTCGCACATTCGGAGTGAGTGGTGTGCCGTTCTTCGTTGCGAACCGGGCCGTCGCGGTATCGGGAGCGCAACCGAAGGATGTGTTCCTCGCGCTGTTGCAGCGCGCGATCGACGACGCAGACCACAGCGGTCCTGTCGTCGACGAGGCACAAGGCGACAGCTGCGTGCTCTGAGCGTGACGTTCACTCACCGATACGACAGCCGCGCGCGTGAGAACGCGCGCGGCTGTCCGGTGGTTCGGTAGATGTGGCGTCAGGCCTTCTTGACGTCGAGGACGACCTCGAATTCGAGCAGCGACGCGCCGGTCGCGACCGGCTTCTTGGCTTCGCCGGCGTGGGCGGCACGGGCATCGCCGTCGCGCCACGCCGCGAACGCATCCTCGGACTCCCACTGGGTCACCACGAAATAGCGGTTCTCACCCGCGGTGGGGCGCAGCAGTTGGAATCCCAGAAATCCGGGGGATTTGTCCACCGTGCCCGCGCGACTCGCGAACCGCTTCTCCAGTTCGGGGCCTGCGCCCTCGGGGACCTCGATTGCGTTGATCTTCACGACTGCCATGGCGCGAGCCTACTCCGCTACCTTGGCGGGTGTGTTGCACGACGAAGGTGGTTCCGGACGGCCGATCCTGCTGCTGCACGGGTTGATGGGCAGCGCCCGCACCTGGCGGCGTCACGTGCCGTGGCTGCGCGACCACGGGCACGTCCACACATTCGATGCTGCCGCGCACGGACGGCCGGCTCCCGACGAGTTGTCCACCGAGGGGTTCGTCGCCGATCTGACCGATCACCTCGACGCCGCAGGGTTCGACGAACCGCTCGTCGTCGTCGGGCATTCGATGGGCGGATTGCACGCGTGGTGCCTGGCCGCGGAGCATCCGGACCGAGTCGCTGCTCTCGTCGTCGAGGACATGGCCCCGGACTTTCGCGGTCGGACAGCGGCGGACTGGGCCGCGGTGATCGGGGCGTGGCCCCAACCGTTCCCCACCGAGGCCGCCGTCTACGACTATTTCGGGCCGGTCGCCGGGCAGTACTTCCTCGACTCGTTCGACCGGCGTGCGGACGGCTGGTATCTGCACGGTGACGTCGCTACCTTCCGTGACATTTCCGAGGAATGGGGCACCCGGCACTTCTGGAACCAGTGGCGCGCCGTGACAGCACCGACGCTGCTGCTCGAAGGGGAGTTCACCATCACCCCCGAGGGGCAGATGCAGCGGATGCGGGACGAGCGTCCCGGAACCGGCTACGTGCGTGTCTGCGGTGCCGGGCACCTCGTGCACGACGATCGACCCGACGACTACCGGGCCGCCGTCGAAGCGTTCCTCGCCGGACTGGACCCGGCCTGATCCGACTCGCCCTCGCCGGCCAGGGCGAATCTTCCGTCGTCGGTTTGCTCCACCAGTCCGTCGACGAGCAATGAGTGCAATGCGCGGTCGCGCTGACCGGGGTCGGCGAGCCACACCACGTCGAGCGCGGATCGCGGAACCGGCCGCGCGCTCCCGCGTAGCACCGCCATCAGCTTTCCGCGTACTTGCCGGTCGGTTCCGGCGAACTTCTGTACCTTCTTCGGCGGACCGTCGTGGGCGGGGCTGCCCGCTTCGCGCCACGCGCAGTCCGGCAGCGGGCAGCGTCCACAGTCCGGGGTGCGTGCGGTACACACGGTCGCGCCGAGTTCCATGAGCGCGGCGGAAAACGTCGCTGCGCGAGACTTGTTGCGGGGCAACAGGATATCGACATCAGCGAGATCGCGAGTGGTCGACGGGTTGCCCGGTTCCGCCCGGCCGTGCACGGCCCGGGCGACAACCCGCCGCACGTTGGTGTCGACGACCGGTACCCGCTGCCCGTACGCGAAGCACGCGACTGCCCGTGCGGTGTATGCACCGACTCCGGGCAAAGTCAGCAGCGTGTCGACGTCGGTCGGCACCACATCGCCGTGGTCGGCTGCGAGCACCCGAGAACATTCGTGCAGACGCAGCGCCCGGCGCGGATAGCCGAGTTTGCCCCAGGCGCGCAGCACGTCGGCCTGGTTCGAGGCGGCCATTGCCGACGGCACCGGCCAGCGTTGCACCCACTGCTCCCAGATCGGTGCGACCCGGGCGACGGGAGTCTGCTGCAGCATCACCTCCGACATGAGGATCTGCCACCCTGTGATGCCCTCGCGCCGCCACGGCAGATCGCGTGCCTCGGCGGTGTACCAGCGCAGCAACGCAGTCGAATCGACGGGCACTCTCGGCTCCTACTCTCACCATGTGAAGTGTTGTTCACACCCGAAAAACCCCTCCGGGCGGTTCCCGTCACATGCCCGGGTGGATAATGCGGACATGCCGAATTCGAATCCCATCTCCGCCTGGAAGGCCCTGACCGAGGGTAACCAGCGGTTTGTCAGCGACAGCCCCCTCCACCCCAGCCAGGGCATCGCGCGGCGAGCAGAACTCGTCAACGGCCAGCACCCCACCGCGGTCCTGTTCGGGTGCGGTGACTCCCGGGTGGCCGCCGAGATCATCTTCGATCAGGGCCTCGGTGACATGTTCGTCGTGCGCACCGCCGGTCACGTCATCGACAGTTCGGTTCTCGGTTCCATCGAGTACGCCGTGGACATTCTCGATGTTCCGCTGATCGTCGTGCTCGGGCACGACAGTTGTGGCGCGGTCGGGGCAACTCTGAAGGCGCTCGACGACGGCGACATCCCCTCGGGTTTCATCCGTAGCATCGTCGAGCGTGTCGCTCCGTCCATCCTGATCGGCCGCAAGGAGGGCCTCTCCACGGTCGACGAGTTGGAGGGTGCTCACGTGGTGGAAACCGGCAAGCTCCTCGCCGAGCGTTCACGGATCATCGCCGAGCGCATCGCCGACGGCCGTTGCGCAATCGTCGGTGTGACGTACAAGCTCGACGACGGCCACGTGAAGCTGCAGGGACACATCGGCGACATCGGGGCCTGATCGGTCGCATGGCCGCGTCGCAGTTGTGACGGCCGACTGACGCGACACGCCGAGCTCGGTGTGGCCTCGGCCCGAACCTCCACCTACCGTGGAGGCGTGCTTGAACCGAACGGGCCGCTGCCCCCTGAGATCTATTGGCGTCGCCGCGTGCTCGCTGTCGGTGTCGGCGCGGTCGTGCTGGCGCTGGTCGTGTGGCTCGTGCTGTCGTTGGCCGGTGGAGGCGACGATCCGGAGGCGGAGAACACCGCCGCCGCCGTCGACGTCACCTCGACGACAACGACCCCGACGACCACCCCTGTCGATTCCTCGGCGGCGGGGTCGGGGGGCGGCGCTGGCGGTGGATCGGGCGCTGGCGGTGGATCGGGCGCTGGCGGTGGCACGGAAGGGACGTCGCCGCCCGAAACCACTGGATCGGGGACGGCAGTGGTGCCGGTCGCAGCGGGGCAGTGTCCCGACCAGTCGCTGGCCGTCCGGGTCACCGCGGATCAGCCGAACTATCGCGTCGGCGACGAACCCGCGTTCACCATCGTGATCACGAACATCGGTACCGACCGGTGCGAGCGCGACCTCGGGGCCGGTCTACAGCAGGTGATGGTCTACAGCCTGGACGGGGCGACACGGCTGTGGTCGAATGCCGACTGCTTCCCCGAATCGACCGCGGACCTGCGTGCGCTCGAACCGGGCGATCAGGCAGCGTTCTCGGTGAAGTGGTCCGGCACCACGTCGGCGCCCGGTTGCCAGGCGCCGCGCGAGCCGGTCGGTCCGGGCGCGTTCAGCGTCGTCGGGCAACTCGGCGGGCTGCGCAGCACCCCGGAGCCGTTCAACATCGCGTGATCGCAACTCTCTAGTCGTAGGGACCGTTGATCGACGCTTCCGCGAGCCGGGACAGGCCTTCGCGGATGTATCGGGCCCACAGGGCGCCGATACCGTCGACGGATTGCAGGTCGGCCGCCGTCGCCGCGAGAAGTCCCTGCAGCGTCCCGAATGATCCGACCAGACGATGGATCTGCGCGGTCTGCAGGCGCGGCACCCGATGCAGCACCCGGTATCCGCGGGGGCTCATCGCCGTGTCGAGTGCCTCGATCGTCCCCGGATAGTCGAAGGCGCGGGCCAGAACCGTCAGGTCGAGCAGGTCGACGTCGGTGAATCGGCCGAGCACGTCCAAGGTGCGTTCGACGTCGGCGGACGACGGCGCCTCGGTCCCGGCGAGGTAGTCGCGGACGATCAGTTGCCGTGCCAGTTGGTTGTCGCCGACCAGTTCCTCGAGCTGTAGGGCGAGCTGCCGGCCGTCGGTGCCGAGTTCGAGCACGTCCTGTTCGATCTCGACCGCCAGTCGGTGCATCATTTCGAGTCGCTGGGCGACGGTCAGCGCGTCGCGCAGCGTCACGAAGTCCTCGATCTCGACGATCGACAGTTGGCGGGTGACCTCGTCCAGCCTCGCCTTGTAGCGCTCCAGGGTTGCGACGGCCTGATTGGCGCGGGACAGGATCGTCGCGGAATCGTTGATGACGTGCCGGTGCCCGGCGACGTAGACGCTGACGATGCTCATCGACTGGCTCACCGACACCACCGGATAGCCGGTGTCGATCGCGGTGCGCTCGGCCGCGCGATGCCGAGTCCCCGACTCGACCGTCGGGATGCGGTGATCGGGGACGAGCTGGACATTGGCGCGGACGATGCGGCTGCCGTCGGTGGAGACGACGACAGCGCCGTCCATCTTCGACAGTTCGCGCAGTCTGGTCGGCGCGAACTGAACGTCGAGCTCGAAACCGCCGTCACACAGGGCTGCGACCCGCTCGTCGAATCCGAGGACGATCAGTCCTCCGGTTCGGCCGCGCAGGATACGTTCGAGTCCGTCACGCAAGGCCGTGCCGGGGGCGAGACGGGAGATCGCGTCGCGCAGCGTCGCGGACGGCACGTCGGTCAAGACCTGATCTCCTCCCGTGCGGCCGGGATGCGGCGGCAATCACAATTGAACGGCCTACCCGGCGAGCGCAGCCGAACGCGGAACTACATTACTTCGTCGTGAGTAGTACGTGGACGTTGCCCGATGACCTCGCTCTCCCCGCGATCCCGGAGAACTATCCTCAGCCGGGCGAGGCGCTGCCTCAGCACTGGAGCAAGTGCTTCGGATGCGGCGACGACCAGCCGGGCGGATTGAAGATGCACTGCACGGTCGGACACGGGTTCGAGGTCTCCGGCCGCCTCGACGTCGCCACCTACTATCAGGGCGGGCCCGGATTCATCCACGGCGGCATTCTGACCAGCGCATTCGACGAGGTTCAGGGCATGGCATGCATGGTGTTGCAGCGCCCGGTCGTCACCGGTCACCTCGAGGTCGACTTCGCGCGTCCGATTCCGCTCGGTTCGGTACTCGAGTTCCGTGCCCGGATGGACGGCATGGTGCGCCGGAAGGTGTACACGAACTCGGAGGCCCGCATCGTGGACGGTCCGATGGCCGATCCCGACGTCGTCGTCGCCACCTCGCGTGGGCTGTTCCTCACGGTCGACTTCGAGCACTTCGATCAGGGCAAGGATTTCGTCGACGGCATCCCGACCTCCCCGCACGGCACGTCGTCGATATAGGCCGAGGTCAGTCGGGTAGGAGTGGCACGCCGGGACGCTGATCCCGGCCGAGGAGCGTCGCCGGCGTCGCAGATCCGGAGCCGAACCGGTAACGGACGTCATCGAGCACCGCGTCGAGGGCGTGCCGGTCGATCGGCCGGTAGCGGGCGCGACCGCGTGACGCGTAGGTAGTCGGCGAACCGCAGTCGCAGTACAACCGTGTGGCCCAGTCGATCGGACGCGCGCATCCGCCGGGTGATCTTTTCCACGAGGAGCGTCAGGGCCGCTGCCACCGAACCGGTGTCGTGGTAGCCGCGCCCGGGCGGGTGCCGGGCGCCCATCGGCCGGCGCCGGTGGCAGCTACGGATCGGCCGGTGGTCGATCCGGCTCGGAGCACTCGTCACTCCGGTGCCGCGACGCAACGTCGCCAAGCTCGCCAGGGAAGTGAGCACTTTGGATCAACTCTCTTCGGGCCGAATCCTTTTTTGGCGCTGGTGCCGGCTACGCCGCACTCCCTGACTATTCCGCATGCGGAGACGTCGGCACCGCCGCCGAGCGCGCAGGCAAACTCGACGAGGCACTCACCGTCCTCGATCAACTCTGGAGCGGTAGCCCTGTCGAACACGACGGCCCGCACTGCCAGGTGAGTACGACCGGATTCACACCCACCGTGCAGCGTCCCCGCGTACCGATATGGACAGCGGCAACCAAATCCGCCGTCAAACCACTCGCCCGTGCGGCACGCTGGGACGGCATGATCTGTGCCGATGCCTACGGTCTGGAGGTCGAACCCGCCGATCTGAAAGTGATGGTCGATAAAGTCAAGGGCGCACGAGACCCCGGCGCGCCCCTGGACGTGATCCGATTCGGTCGCACGGACAGCCCCGAGGACACCGTGATCGTCGAGGAGTGCCGCGAGGCGGGCGCGACCTGGTGGGGGCATGCGCGAGCGTGGCGGCCACGGCTTCCGGTCAGTGCTCGTCGACGGCGCCGTGTGCGGTGTCGGTGACGTCGAGGGAGTCGAACATGAACGGGTCGTAGACGAGTTGCCGGGCCAGGTCCGACTCGGCTGGGGCAGGTGTGGGGCAATCTGGTGGGTGAGGACGTTGCGAGCCCAGGCGTGCTCGGCGGCCGGGCGGCGATCACTGTTCGGCCGCCTCGCAGACCGCGTTCGACATCCTCAGCGACGCAGGAACTCGAGGGCGATCCGCTCGAATGCCTCCTTGGCCTCGATCATCACCCAGTGGCCGCAGTTCGGGAAGATATGGAGCTCGGCGTTGGGCGCCAATCGCAGCGGAACGAGCGGCATGTCGGGTGGGCACTGCCGGTCGTCGAGTCCCCAGGTGAACAGTGTCGGGCACTGAACCTTCCGCATCATCGACCAATACGGTGGTGCATCCGAGGCTTCGAGCGCGAGCTGCTGCGCGGCAGCCGCTTCCGATCCGTACATCGCGGCAAGTGTCTTATGGGATGCGGGGTCCTTCGCGGTCTCCCACCGCTCTTCGATACGTTGCTCCGTGACAACGGCAGGGTCGTAGACCATGCAGTTGAGCCAACGCACCAGCTTCTCGCGACTGGGTTCGTCGGCGAAGTCCCGCAGCAGGCGAGTGCCCTCACTGGGATTCTGGCTGAAAATGTTCGGACCGACACCACCGATAGTGATGAGCTTCGCGACTCGGTCGGGATGCCGCATCGCGACCTGGGCGCCAACGATACCGCCCATCGAATTGCCGATCATCACAGCAGTTTCGATACCGAGTGCGTCCATGAACCGCGTCACCGACGCAGCGGCTGTGACGACTGGGGGGCCGTTCACGGGGTCACTGATACCGAACCCGGGAAATTCGAGCACGTAGCAGTGGAAGTGCTGGGCGAACACGCCCAGGTTTCCTCTGTAGTTGCGCCAACCGCTCACTCCGATCCCCGACCCGTGCAGCAGTAGCAGGGGAGGGCCGTCCCCGGCCTCGTGATATCGCAAGACCCCCTTGTCGGTGACGACTTCCCTCTTGCTCCCTTCGTAGGTGATTTCCTCTGCCTGGGATCCGATCATGGGTATGTAGCCCCTCTTCCCTGTAGCGACCGAGTCGTCGTGGCGCACCAAAGCCTCGTGGCGCGGGCGTCTTTCGGCTTCGTCTTCCGTCGAACAACAAGGCGAGAATATCAACTAGTTGATAACTATCAATATTTTGCATCTGAACTCGTGCGGATGCTGGGTTACTCGCGGCGCCGCGTGCCGAGAGTGTGCTCGGGCCAGGGTCGGACAGGTTGGGACCATCGAGGGCGACGCCCGGAACGTGCTGTCGGCGCGGCGATCGAACTGGCGCGAGCCCCCAGGTGGCAATACGTTGATACATCGACGTATGCGCAGATGAAGGAGAAGTATTCGGTGACGAATGAGGCTGACAACAATGCTCTGTCCGAGGTGCTCGACGACCGCGTCGGTACCCACATTCGCCGAATCGCACGGCTGATCACCGACGCGAAGGCTTCGGCGCTGCGTCCACTCGATCTCACCGTGCCGCAGTATGCGACTCTCCTGTCGGTCAGGCACCTCGAGCCAACCTCTGCGGCGCAACTCGCCCGAACTGGGATGGGCACCCCGCAAGCGACTGCCACGATGCTGTCCACCCTCGAAAACAAGGGCCTCATCAGTCGTCGACCGTCCCCGATGCATCGGAAACTTGTTGAGGTGCGGCTGACCACGCTCGGAGCGAAGGCCATCGAGGACGCCGACGCTCTCGCTGCAAACATCGAGTCCAAGCTGCGTGCCGGTATCGGCGAAGCCCTGTTCGACAGTGTCCTCGAAATCGAACAGATAGCGAAGGACCTACTGCAGTAGCTCCTCGCGGTAGGCTCCTCCCCAACCCTGACCTTCTCGAACGTCGTCCGACGGGACGGATCCCAGCTACACGGACATCGTCCACGCAGGATGACTGGGGATCGGGAGAACCCGGACCCAGTGCTCCTTCGGGCTGCCGTCGCATTGTCCGTGGTCAACGGCCAGGTCGAGGACGCGGCAGCACTGATGCAGTGGTACCTGCGCCGAAACACGTTCCACAACTGGGATTCCGCCGACCGCGGGCAGGGGTTCGACGCCGCGATGATCGAACGCTTTCCCACATACGCCGACGCACGAGAACACTGACCGACCGACATTGCTGTTCGAGTGCTTCAAGTGCCTTGCCGAGCGCTGGGTGCGTCTACGCACGACGAACCCGATCGAATGGTGCGGCTTCGAACCAGAGTGACGAAAGGACCGGGATCACGCACCATCTACCTGCCCGAGGAAATCGCCAATGCAACTTCTGATTCCCACCGATCGCCCGGCCCGTTGGCCACGGCCGATCCGGACCCCGACGACACTGCCGGTGTTGACGATGGCCTGCGGCTATTCCCGCTGGTTATCCGCCGGTGCTGGTGCCCACCCGCGACGCCGAGGACCTGCTCGCGGGCTGGTGGGCAGGCCACGGTAGGTGCTCGGCTATCGCACTCGTTTCGCGAGATGGATCAGTGCGTAGCCGCTCGCAGTCGGGGTGCGGTGCGTTTCCCGGTACCCGAATCGGGAATAGAGCCGCAGGTTGCCGAGGCTGTGCTCACCGGTGAACAACCGCAAATCGGTGACCTGTCCCGGAAGCCGTTGCTCCACTAACTCGAGCAGTCGACTGCCCCGACCCCGGCCCTGCAGGTCGGGGGCCACAACCAGCCGCCCCAACTCGGCGATGCGATGATCCGGCGACAGATGCACGCGCACTGCGGCGACGAGACGGCCGGAGCCATCGCGCAACCCGAACGCGCGCACGTCGGGCTGCGCCAGTTCGCACACCACCTCGTCGAGGGACTGCACCAGTGGAGGAAGGTTTACGTCGTCATGGGCCTGCGCCTCGGTCACATACGCAGCCCGCTGCAACGTCAGCAGCTCACCAGCGTCCCACTCCGAGAGCGTCACAACCGAGTCCATGTGTGTGGACTATTCCAGCTTCTACCGGTGCATACTCGACCGGCTAGGCCGGCGGCGAAACCATGCCGGTCCCCCGGCCGATCGCGTCCCGTGTCCCACGCCATGTGCCGACAACGCCGGTGCCGGCGGACATACGTGTCGGGACCGCTCGGTAGACATCATCGTGGGGAGAATCGTTGACTTGCTCGGAAGGATCGCCGCTGATGTACGACGAGCCGATGACCCAGGCCAGGCGCGAAGCGTTCTGGCGGCAGTACGGCTGGCGTCCCACCCTGCCGGATGGCGAGCGAACTGCGATTGAACAGCGTTTCCCGGATCACATCACGGTGACGGTTCGGGTGTGCCACCCGGTGGCGCCGTCGGGGATCGGGGCGGCCCGCTGTTCGGTCTGCGCGGCGCCGCCCAGATCGGTGGCACGCACCTGCAGTGTGTGGGTTCCGGGGGCGGCCCGCCACCGCCACGTCCACTGCCTCCAGGTGTCGATCGAGTACTCCTCGGCGAGGGTCGCATCGTGCCACGGCCCGTCGTCGACGCGGACCTCGACGCGGGCGATGCCGCGCTGCTGCGCCCACGCGGTGCCTGCCACCAGCACCTCGCCGGCGGCGACCCGGGCGAACGAAGCCGGAACGTCGATCCGGGACGCCGTCTTGATCGGTGCTTGCTCCGCCCAGCCACGCCGGGTCCAGTATGCGGTCGCTCGGTCGAACCGGGTCACCTCCCAGTCCACCACCCACTTGGTGGCCGAGACGAACCCGTACAGTCCCGGAACCACCTGCCGGACCGGGTAGCCGTGCTCGAAGGGCAGCGGTTGCCCGTTCATGGTGACCGCGAGGATCGCGTCCCGGCCGTCGCGCAGCACCGAGATCGGGGTGCCGACGGTGAACCCGTCGACGCTCGTCGAGAGCAGCATGTCCGCGTCGGGATGGATGCCGGCCTCGTCGAGCAGATCCTTCATCGGGTAGCCGATCCAGACGGCATTGCCGGCGAGGGTGCCGCCGACCTCGTTGGAGACGCAGGTGAGCGTGACGGCGCGTTCGATCGGGGTGCGAGCGACGAGGTCATCCCAGTTCAGGATGATCTCGCGGTCGACCATGCCGTGGATCCGCAGCCGCCAGTCGTCGGTGGTGAGCATCGGCACCTGTAGGGCGGTGTCGATGCGGTAGAAGACGTCGTTGCCGGTGACGAACGAGGTGCCACCCGGTGTCGCGGTGTCGGTGCCCGGCGGAATAGGCCGCGCCCGGTCGGCTGCCGCCACCGTCGGGATCAGGAAGGCCATCCGGTCGCGGACCGCCCCGGCGACGGTGTCCGCGAGGTGCCGTCCGATCGTGCCCGCAGCGGTCGCCGCCGCGGCCACCCCGGCGGCGAGCACCAGGAACCGGCGCCGCGACATCGGCTCGCCGGACTGTTCGGGGTCGTCGAGGATGCGTGCCCGGGTGGTCAACACCCGGAGGATCAGGATCCCGGCGATCACGCCGACGACGGTCGGTAGCGCGTACGTCACCGTCGCGCCGGGGCGGCTGAGCGCGGCGTACACCCCGACCGCCCCGAGAGCAGCGAGGATCGCGCTGCCGTAGGGTCGCCGGGTTCGTTCGACGACGCCCGCAATCGCGGCGAGCGTCACGATCGTGACGCTCATGCCGATGAACAGGGCAGGCTTGTCATTGGTGCCGAACGTGTCGATTGCGAATTCCCTTGCCCACGAAGGGCTCCGGTCCACTGTCGTCGATCCGACCGCGAAGAACGGCGACGAGCCGGACGCGACTGCAACCGCAACCAGTTCACCGATCCCGAGCACGACAGCGGCGGCGAGTACGCCCGCCAGCGCCCGCGTCGGCAGCGTCCGCCACCGCGGACCGGCCGGATCGGGACCTCGGTGCAGGTGAGTCGTCATGTCAACGATTCGCAGCGGCAGTCGACTCGGATGGGTGCGGATCGCGTCCGGCGCCGGCCGGGAAATTTCTCGAGATTCGCACCCATCCGCATCGCCGGCGGCACCGAAACCCTGATGACACCGGGACATCAGCGCAGTGCTGATCCCACCCAGGGAACGATGAAAGTGGGAATTCACGATGATCATGTACCGCACCGCCGCTACCGTCAGTCTCGCCGCTGTGGCGGTCCTCGGACTGTCCGCCTGCTCCTCCGACAGCGACACCGCCACCACGCCGGAGACGACCACTATGCAGTCCAGCAGCACGACGTCGTCGGAGATGGCCGCCTCGCCCGCCGCAGACCTGGTCGGGCCGGGATGCGCCGCCTACGCCGCGCAGGTCCCCACCGGCGCCGGGTCCGTCGAGGGCATGGCCCAGGACCCCGTCGCCGTAGCCGCGTCGAACAATCCGATGCTCACCACCCTCACCCAGGCGGTGTCGGGGCAGCTGAACCCGGACGTGAACCTGGTGGACACCCTCAACGGCGGCCAGTTCACCGTCTTCGCCCCGGTGGATTCCGCGTTCGCGAAGATCGACCCGGCCACCATCGAATCCTTGAAGACGGACTCGGCGACGCTGACGGCGATCCTGACCTACCACGTCGTTCCGGGCCAGCTCGCGCCCGCCGATGTCGACGGCACCCACCCCACCGCCGAAGGCTCCACCGTCACCGTCACCGGGTCCGGCGACGACCTGAAGGTCAACGATGCCGCAGTCGTGTGCGGCGGGGTCAAGACCGCCAACGCGACCGTCTACCTGATCGACTCGGTTCTGATGCCGCCGGCGCAGTAACTCACAGCGGCCGCCGGCGGACGTCGAACTCGGGAGGCGATCGCGATCCGCCGGGTCCGGTTCCGCCGGGACCTGCGGCTCGTGATCAGCCGACGCTGCCGGCCGCCGGCGGCACCGGAATACCCACATCGGTCCAGGCGGCGGTGCTCCGGATCACGAGAAACGACAGTGACGGGCACGGAACCCGGGCACCGAACTCAGTTTCGCAGCACTGCGAGAGCCTGCACCACATTGCCCACCTCGGTCGCTTTCACGGACTTGGGCACGCCGTCGGTGTCGCGGGGGACCAGCGCACGGGGGAACCCGAGCCGACCGGACTCCGCGAGCCGCCGCCCAACACCGGCCACCCGACGGACCTCACCCGCGAGGCCGACCTCACCGAGCAGCACCGTGCCCGCGGGCAGTGGCCGCTCCCGCACGGCCGACGCGACCGCGAGAGCCAACGCGAGGTCCGCGGACGGGTCGGTGATGCGCATCCCGCCGACGGTCGACGCGTACACATCGCACTTGCCCAGCGGGATCTTGCAGTGACGTTCGAGCACCGCGAGAACCATGGCCACCCGCGCCGAGTCGAGGCCGCTCACCGCGCGCCGCGGCGACGGATTGTGGGTCGGGACGACGAGCGCCTGCAACTCGCCGAGCAGCGGACGTTTGCCGTCCATCGTCACGGTGATCGCGGTTCCGGCGACCTCGTCGGTACGGTGCTGCAGGAACAGGCCGGACGGGTCGCTGACCCCGGCGATGCCGCCCTCGGACAGTTCGAAGCAGCCGACCTCGTCGGCGGCCCCGAATCGGTTCTTCACGCCGCGCACCATGCGCAGCGTCGAGTGTTTGTCGCCTTCGAAGTGCAGCACGACATCGACGAGATGTTCGAGCGACCGTGGTCCGGCGACCGCACCGTCCTTGGTGACATGGCCGATGAGCAGTACGGGGACACCGCTGGCCTTGGCGAGTGAGGTCAGGGCACTGGTGACGGCACGCACCTGGGTGACGCCCCCGGAGACCCCGTCGACATCGGCGGCGAGCATCGTCTGCACGGAGTCGACGACCAGCAGGGTCGGTTTCACCTGCTCGACGTGCCCGAAGATCGTCGCGAGATCGGATTCGGCGGCGAGGAACACACGTTCGTGGACCGAGCCGGTACGGTCGGCACGCAGTCGCACCTGACCTGCGGATTCTTCTCCGGTGACGTACAGCGAGCGGTCGTCGGGACTGCGCTGCGCCCAGCGGTGCACGACCTCGAGGAGCAGAGTGGATTTGCCGACTCCCGGTTCGCCGGCGAGCAGGACCACCGAACCCGGAACCACGCCGCCGCCGAGCACCCGGTCGAGTTCGGCGATCCCGGTGGGTTTGGCATGGGTGGCCCTGCCGTCGACGAGCGTCAGGGGAGTGGCGGGTGTGGTAGGCAGGACTGCGGCGGCGCCGGCCCGCGCCAGCGACGTTCCCGGCCTCGCGGCGACCGCAGCGGGAACGGCCGCGGTCTCGTCCATCGATCCCCAGGTACCGCACTCGGGGCAGCGCCCCACCCATTTTGCGACGGTGTGCGCGCAGTCGCTGCAACGGTAGATCGATTTCGTCTTGGCCACGCGCAGCAGGATAGAGCCACGGACCGACAGTGACGTTCGACCGGCAGTGATGTTCGACCGGCAGCGATGCACGGTGTGAAAGACGCGGGGCCGGGCGAGCAGTTG
>NZ_JBAQXC010000133.1:0-2771 GCF_049299235.1 Rhodococcus sp. (in: high G+C Gram-positive bacteria)
ATGCCCGCGTTCCTTGCTGTCCTGGATGCCTGAGAACACCCAGCTCACAAGGGCGCGGGCCCTTTTTCAATCACCGACACGGCAACGGGGTCGATCGGCACCCGCCCCTACCAAGTGCGAAGAGCCGCCAATCTGATGGTTACCGACTGATCGGCCAGCACCGCTCCTTGATACATGTGCAGAGTGGTCAAGGCAGCCGGCGCCGACGGCACGTGCGCACCAGGGAAGACGTCACCGTGGGAACGCAGTATCCACCGGAGCTGCATGAGCACGCGGTCAGGCTCTACCGGTAGCCCGAACTACTACCTACCTGCCTGCCCTTCTTCTGCAACCTTCTGCGCAGTCCGTGGATCCGGCAGGCTCGATCAGCCCGTCGACGGTCATGCAGCTGCAGAGAGTGCGGCAACAACCACAAACGCAACGACGCCCAACACGGACAGGTAGCCCAGGACCAGGCCCGCGATAGCGAGACCCCTGCCACTCTCACCGGTTCGAATGATCTGACTCAGTGCGATGTGACCGAATACGATCCCCAGCACACCGCCGAGGATGCCGAAGATGAGCGCCAGGATCGCGCAGGCATTGGTGGACTGCGATCGAGCGGGCGCACCGTAGACGGGCTGCCCATCGGCGGTGTAACCGACGAGCGGCGCTACCAGCGGACCACCGGGTGCTGCTGCCGACTCCCTCGACAACTGCACAGCTGCACTGATCGCGCCCACCACCAACGCGAGAAGCCCCGCCACGCTGACTATCACGGCGAGCATCTGGATTCCGGATACATCGACCACCCGCGCCGTGACACGGAGAACAACGTTGATGCCGAAAGCTCCGAGAAGCCAATGCCACCAATGCATCCCCACTTCTTGGTACGTGGTGAACGCGTTCGCGAAGGACCCGAAAGCAATGGCGACGCCGATGGCACCGATGACCGCCCATCCCACTGCGGCATCCGAATCCAGCAGCACGGACAGAAAGACGGTCACCACGGTGGACAGGACAATGCCCAGGCCGATCCAGAACATCCGCACTTCCAGCAGCGGCCGAGTCGCCGGGGCAGTCGTGCCACGCTCGGCCGTTCTCGGGGGCAGCGCATTCGGTACCGACTGCGAATCGAATTCAGACATCGGTGGTGCATCCTTACTACTGGTGCGAACTACTGAGCCAAGCTGCTGGTCGAGCACAACAAGAACTGTGCAACGCCGGCCAGCTGCCGTGGTGGTCGTGTCGGGACGTTTCCTTTTGTCCAATAGGCATCTCTGCCGGGGCATCCTGCGTTACCTGCGTGGCCGTACCTCGTCGACGACCTTGACCTCTCGCACCCCCGTCACCTTCTTCGGAGTCCCGCACCGCGGGGCAACGGTCACCAAGTTCGGTATGACTTCTCGCCCCTGTCTCGCGAATGATCCGGGGTGGTGTCGCCGAACCTGGTGACGTCGACGGACCGCTGGTAGGGACACCGCCGCCGGCTGTGCCGGGGCATCGGGCACGTCTCTTCGCAGGCGTGGGTGCCGGGTGTCGACGTCGGATCGGTGACCGTTCCGGAGCGGAACGAAACGCACGCTTCCTGCGGCGACCACGGACGTCGTCGACGTCAGCACCACCATTTGCGCCGACAGAACCAACCCTCGCCGCCACCGCCACCGCCCGATCCGCCGGAGCTGTAGGTGGGCGTGGGCGTCGGCACCGAATACAGATTGCCGTCGG
Organism: Rhodococcus sp. (in: high G+C Gram-positive bacteria); assembly: GCF_049299235.1. GTDB lineage: Bacteria > Actinomycetota > Actinomycetes > Mycobacteriales > Mycobacteriaceae > Rhodococcus. The sequence goes on from NZ_JBAQXC010000133.1 coordinate 1,708, forward strand.
CATCGAATCCGTAGGTCGTGTAGTCGTCGTCCGCCGTGTAGAGCCGGCCGTCCGGACCGGCTCGTAGCGCATCGAGTCGAGCCTGCTGCTGCCGGTGCACCTCAGCGGCCGCCGCCTCCGCCTCACGGGCCAGACGCTGTTCCTCGGCCCGGCGGGCTTGCTCCGCCCTCTGGTGCTCCCATTCGGCCACGCGCACCTGATCGTCGGCCCTGCACTGTGCTTGCACGCCGACGAAGTTGTTCCATGCCTCGGTGTAGACACCAAGGAGGTCGACAGCGCCCTCATCGGCATGCTGGGCGGATCCGATGACTACTGACCACGGCTGCCTCGTTCGGGTTCTGCGGGGGCGAGTGATGTGTCGCCGAGTCAGCTCGTCGACGACGAGGCGAAGACGACGAGGCGAAAAGGCAGAACCCGCACCTGCCGGAGAGGCAGAGCGCGGGTTTCCGCGGTGGGTGATGCCGTCAGCTCACCGGCGGTGAGACGATCCGCACCGACCGCGGCGGGCCGGTAACAGTGAAACCGCACCGGCGGGCGGCCGCGGTGAACGCCTCGGGGCTCGGATCGGTCGGCCAGTCGGCCTCGCCCTCGTCGCCGAACAGGCCGACCGCGTTCGGGTGCGGCCCGGTGGTGAACCGGGTCTGATACCGCAGTCCGGTGAAGCCGATGGCATCGAACGATGCCGCCCACTCCTGCGGCACCGCGTACGGCGTCATGGACACCAGTTCTCGGGTGAGACCGAAGTCCGCGGCCTGCTCCGCGCAGGTGTCGGCGAGCTGATGGTCGTGCGGCACGGCCAGGGTCGACAGCCGCCGGTCGGCGGCGAAGTCCGCACTGATCACCCCCGTCCTCGCCAGTGCCTCGCCGACGGTCTCCCGGATCGCGGTGCGCTCGTCGAACGCGAGGTAGCAGGTGCCCCGCGGCGGTGTCAGGTCGAACCGGCCGCCGCCGCCGGAGGAGAACCACCACGGACCGTTCGCCTACCGGTGTCCGCGCAGGAGCGGCTGCGCCGCGGTGAGCTCACAGCTCGGGAACCCGTGCAGCGGCCGACTCGGTGGCAGGAG
>NZ_JBAQXC010000134.1:0-14042 GCF_049299235.1 Rhodococcus sp. (in: high G+C Gram-positive bacteria)
GGCCGGGCCGTGGCGGCACCGCAGGCCGGAACGTCCCGAAGTGCATCGCCGGTACCGCCGTCGGTTCAGATCGTGGGGCCGCCGCTGCCGATGCGGAAGGTGTCGGCGGCGGACTGGACCCGCGCGACCTGCGCGCGCCACCGGTCTCCGTCGGTGTACGGAAGGTTGTCGCTATCCCTGAGCCTGCCCGCGGAACCGTCGATCAACTCCCGAACAATGTCGGCATGCCCCGCATGACGTGCGGTTTCGACGATCATGTGCACCAGGATCTGCTGCACGGTCACGTGCTCGACCGGCCACCCCGGAACAAATCCTGTCGAATCGAGATCCAGGGCGTCGAGAGTCTGCCGGGCATGCTCCCAGGACCGCCGATACAACCCGTCCACGATGAATTCCGCCGACTCGTCCGGTGTCGCCCACATGTCCGCATTCGCGGGCGCGTCGGGAGTGGCCCACGGCATGTCGATCGGAGCCGGACGGCCGAACACGGAGCCGAAGTACCCGAATTCACACCCGGCCAAGTGTTTTACCAGGCCGAGCAGGTTGGTGCCCGTCGGCGTCAACGGCCGCCGAAGGTCATACTCCGACAAGCCCTCGAGCTTCCAGAGAACCGATTCCCGCAGCATCTGTAGCTGGTCGATCAATGCCGACTTGTCCGTGGCTTCCCGCGTCACCGCCGTAGCGTAGCGATGCACCCGCAGAGAGGCTCCACATTCGGGCAGGGCTGCAGACAGGGCGCAGACGGGAGGCGCTGGCCGCGCTCGACCGCCACCGGCCCGACGCGGGAGACTCCGCAGCTGCGACGATGATGCGGATCCGCCCGCTCGTGCAACTCGGTCGACTCGACGATGCCGACGCGGCGCTCGTCGACGTGTTGGAGATGATCGGCCCGGCCGACCTGCGGATGCGTGCCTGGCACTTGCAGATGCACGCCGAAGTCGCGAGATGGCGCGGCGACGACCCTCGTGCCGCGGACTACGGTGACCGCGCCGCCGACCTGCTCGCCGACACCGGGCACAGCGTCGAGTGGCGCATCGCATCGGAGTTCGCGGCCGCGTGCAATGCCCGCGCCGGACGGTTCGGCTCCGCCGCCGACCGGTTGCGGCGGGCCGCAGACCTGCCCGAGGCCGGTGGCTATCTCCGCGGATACCGTGTCCTCGCCGAATCCGCTCTGGCCGCGGCGCGTGGACTCCGCACCGATGCCGCCGCGATCCTGCGGGTCGGTGCCGACGTCGCGCATACCCACGGTGCACACGTCGAAAGCCTCGAATTACTGTTCGAGGCAGCCTGTCTCACCGGGCGGCCCATCGAACACCCGGCAGCGTACGGGCCCGCGACAGGAGGACCGCTCACCGGTGTGCTGGCCGACGTCGTCCGGCGCGGTCCGCGCGCCGCACGGGTGGCCGGCGACGCCTTTCTGCGCCTCGGCGCCGTGGGGCCGGCGCGACGCCTCGGTGCCGCACCGTGAGAATGCGCCGGCGTCCGCGCCCTGACCGCTCGGGAACGGCACATCGCCGAACTCGCGTCTGCCGGGTACAGCAGCCGCGACATCGCGGCGATGCTGGGTATCTCGCCGAGGACCGTCGACAACCATCTCCAGCGCGTCTACGACAAGCTGCACGTGCGGAGTCGCAGGGAGCTCGGGGGCGGGCTTGAATCGCTGCTCAGGTCGACAGGTCGAGCAACGCGATGACTCCGCGAGCGGTCGCTCGTATCGACCACGCGAACGTTTCTCGCGGTGAGAGGTCGCCGTGCTTTCGTGCGCCGGCGCCGATGGTGGGAAATCCGTCCGGCGGCCCCGGGCGCACGGTATCGCGATCGTCCCGGTGCGCGACCGGGGCGATCTCGGCGAGTGCGATCGCATTCACCGCGACGACGGACAGGGCGATGCTGGCATCGGCAGGCTCCCAGTCGTAGCGACGTGCGAACGCGGCTTGATGACCTTCGATCGTCCCCAGTGCGCCGTCGGATTGCGGTGTGAGTGCCGAAAGATACCTGCCGATACCGGGATTCGCGACCACGAAGTCGCGTAGTGCGAGTGCGAGGTCGACGAGGGCGTCCTCCGGATCGTCGGCGGTGATGTCGGGGAGTGCGGCTCGCGTGACGATGCCGTCGGCAACGATGCGGTGGAGCCCGTCGACGTCGCCGACATGGCGATACACCGACATCTCGCTCACGCCCAATTCTGCGGCGATCGCGCGGATGCTCAACCGAGGCAGGGTGATGCGCGCTCCGGCCTCGACGATGCGTTCGGGGGTGACGAGCCGGGGTCGCCCGGGTGAGGTCATGACGAGGATTCTCCCATCGACCAGAAATAAGGTGAGACTTACTCACTATATTGTGGAAGATCGCAACCCAACGAAACCCGAGGTCGACGACATGCCGGACCAGTCCCCGCTCACCGCAGACCGTGTCGCGAGCCTGATGGAAGTTCTCAGTAGTCCGGAGCATCGGACCGGGCTCGACGAGACGATGTTCACCGTCGCGTCCGTCACCGCCCGTACTGTCGGGCTCACCCGGGTGACCGGCACGATCTCCGGGTCCCATCCGCTCGGCGAGTGGGCCGGCCCGAACATCGCGGTGCGGCTGTCGCTACCGGAACAGCCTGCGGAATTTGCCGGCATCGACGGGGCGCCCGGCATCACCGCCCGCGTCTACACCGTCGCCGAGGTCGACCCCGCGAGCAGGGTCGTCGCACTCGACGTCGTCGTGCATCCTCACGAATCACCGGTGATGAACTGGCTCGCCAGAACTCGGGTCGGGGACGCCCTGCCGATCGCGGGCCCGCGCCCGCATCGCGTACCCGGGCCGGGATCCCCGCGCATTCTGCTCGCGGACTCGTCGGCGCTGCCCGCAGCGCTCAGTATCCTCACCCGGATGCCGACCGACGTGCCGACGGTGCTCGCGGTCGCTGCTCCCGACGACGAAGTCGACCTGGCCGAAGCCGCCCTCGCGAATCTCCGGGATGTCGTATCGGTACAGCGGTACGCACCCGGTGGCGATCGTCCACTCGCCGCCGCCTTCGCCGCCATGGATGTACCTGCCGGAGCATCGGTGTGGGCGGCGGGCGAACGGGAGGACATGCGGGAAGTGCGGCGCCGCTGCCGCGAGGATCTCGCGCTGGCCGCCCCGGGCATCCAGGTCTTCGGCTACTGGAAACGCGGAATATCCAATACGCGAATCGATCTCGCCCGGCTCGAAGCTGCCCGCGCGTCGATGGACGCGGGACGCAGTCTCTTCTCGACGGACGACCTCGACATCGACGTATGAGATCGCGCCCCGGGGCGCCGCGGCACCCCGGGACGCGATGTCGGCCGCGGTGTCAGTCGTGCGCCGACGCCGTCGGTACGATCTGCGCCTCGATCAACTCGCTGATCGTGTAGTCGATCGACAGTGCCGAGGCATTGCGAAGTGCCGTGAGCGCAGCGGCGTCGACGTCGATGTACCGCCCGTCGGCGACTGCCGGGATCGAGGCGAACATCGGATCGGCCAGTGCGGCGCCGGAGCCGCCGACCGCGAAGAAGCTCAGCAGCAGCACGTCCGCGTCGAGCTGATGAACGTTCTCGGGGGAAAGTGTTGCCGCCCCGGAGCCGTCGCCGGTGTCGGGCAGGGAGCGCACCGTGTCGGTCAGAGTCATTCCGAATTCGCCCAGGATGACGCTGCTGAAGTCGTCCGGACTGTTGACGGCCTTGTAGCCGGCCGGCGTGGCGATACCGAGGGTGTAGGTCAGTCCGTCGAGTTCGGGATGGCGCGTGACGGCGGCGTCGATGCGGGTCGAGGCGTCGTCGACGAGAATTTCGGTGTCGGCCTCACGGCCGAGCGCGCGACCGACCTGGAGTGCCTGGTCCTGCCACGGGATCGTGAGGTAGTCGGCGCTCGTCGGTCCGACGACCGGGGCGATCTCGGTGAGCTGATCGCGGTAGGTGTCGAGGTCGGCGAAGGTCGTCGCGAGGATGAGGTCGGGCCGGAGCGCGGCGATGGCCTCGAGATCGAGTTCGATCGTGCTCGCTCCGGAGCGGGCGGTGTCGATGTGAGCCGGGTCGCCCTCGAACAGTTTGGCCTGCCACGGCACTCGACCGTCGGAGGTGAACGGGAACGCGGCGGTGCCGACCGGGTGGACGCCGAGTGCGAGAGCGGTGTCCGCTTCCTGCCATCCGAGTGTGAGAACTCGCTGCGGCTCGGCAGGGACCTCGACGGTGCCGAATCGATCGGTGATCGTGCGGGTGTTCTCAGCGGTCGTGCTCGGGTTCGCGCAGGCCGCGGCGAACGCGGACAACAGGACGAGTGTCATCGCGATGGGCGACGCACGGATGGCGCGGCGGGGTGAAACAAGGCGGGGTGAAGCAAGGCGGGGTGAAGCAAGGCGGGGTGAAGCAAGGCGGGGGCGCACGGAGTGCTCCTGTTCGTAAGTTCGACAAATATTTAGGTTAGACTAACTCACTTAATTGCGGACGTGTGGTGCCGAGGGCTCGCCGACCGCCCGGCGCATCCGCTGCGAGACGCGTTCGCCGACTACGGCGCCGTCCAATGCGGCTACCGCACACCCGGTCGGACATGTTCGGCGACAGGCATGCGCGCGGAATTCGACCGCGGTGACCCCAGTGCTGTCACCGATCCGGCGCGCAGCGTCGCTGTGGACCGGGAGGCGCTCTGGCACTCGACGGGCACGCGAGTTCGGACCCTGCCGGTGAGACTCGACGACCTGCTGTCGGCGCTACCCTGAGGCTCCCGACGGCCGGAGTCGAGCCTGTCGGTGGACTGCGCCACACTGTTCGCGAACGGGACTTGTGATGGGCTCGATCGCACAATCGCAGACGGTGCAAGGGACACGCCGGAGAGGGGGCGGAAATCGCCCGGTCGAGCATGTACGACCTGGGAATACCAAGAATGTAGTTCACAACATCCTGGGTTTGGTGAATCTCTCTGCCACAAGGTGTAGTGTCTAGACCGCTGGAAGGCCACAACGCCACCGATCCCTCGGGGAAGAAGGATCGACTCGATCAGGCAGTGCATTTGGATCAGGCAGGGCATTCGAGCATCACGCAGCAGTCAGTCGTCAGGCCGTATCGGCCCGTTCGAAGCAAAAAGGGGCTCCCATGAACATCACCGTCTACACCAAGCCTGCCTGCGTCCAGTGCAATGCCACCTACCGTGCCCTCGACAAGGCCGGAGTCGAGTACGACGTCGTCGACATCTCCGAGAATCCGGAGGCCCGCGACTTCGTGATGGCCCTCGGATACCTGCAGGCGCCCGTGGTCATTGCCGGTGACGATCACTGGTCGGGTTTCCGTCCCGATCGCATCAAGGAACTCGCGATCGCGGCCTGAGCTTCCCGCCGTCGCTTCGGCGGCGCCGGCGCGGACACTTCCGTGCCACGACCCCCGTGTACGTGGGGCCGGTCCTTTCCGATCGAGCGAGCGGATGGTGAGTACCGATGAGTTCGCCAGCATCCACGGGAACGCGCCTCGTGTACTTCTCGAGCGCGTCGGAGAACACCCACCGATTCGTCGAGCGGCTGGGGCTGCCTGCGCACCGGATTCCCCTGCACGACCGCGAGGGCGCATTCGAAGTCGACGAACCGTACGTTCTGATCATCCCGACCTACGGCGGCGGCACTACCGTTACCGGCCGGGACACGAGTTTCGTCCCCAAACAGGTCATCCGATTCCTCAACAACAAACACAACAGGTCGTTGATCCGAGGCGTCATCGCCGCAGGCAATACCAACTTCGGTGAGTCGTATTGCTTTGCCGGCGATATTATTTCGCGGAAGTGCAACGTTCCGTACCTGTACCGATTCGAACTGATGGGAACCGCGGAGGACGTCGATCGCGTCCGCGCCGGGCTCGCGCAGTTCTGGGAACGGTCGCTGCAGACCGCCTAGTCGCCACCCGTGGATCCACGCCTCGATAAACACCCCGCGCACCGGTGCATCCGGCTGCGTGGACACACCCGTAACGCACAGTGGGAGCAAACACCGTGACCATCACCGATCCTGCGCCGACCGCGGCAGGCGTCAAGTCGGACGCCTCGCTCGAGGGCCTCGACTACCACGCGCTCAACGCGATGCTGAACCTCTACGGACCCAACGGCGAGATCCAGTTCGACAAGGACGTGGCGGCGGCCCGGCAGTACTTTCTGCAGCACGTCAACCAGAACACCGTCTTCTTCCACGACCTCGACGAGAAACTCGACTACCTCGTCGAGGAGAACTACTACGAACCCGAGGTGCTCGAGAAGTACTCGCGGCCGTTCGTGAAGAAGCTGTTCCAGCACGCCTATTCGAAGAAGTTCCGGTTCCCGACATTCCTGGGCGCATTCAAGTACTACACGTCGTACACCCTCAAGACGTTCGACGGGAAGCGCTACCTCGAACGCTTCGAAGACCGGGTGTGCATGGTCGCGCTCACCCTCGCCGACGGCGACGAGATCCTCGCGACGCACCTGGTCGACGAGATCATCTCGGGCCGGTTCCAGCCGGCGACCCCGACGTTCCTCAATTCGGGGAAGAAGCAGCGCGGCGAGCCGGTGAGCTGTTTTCTCGTTCGCATCGAGGACAACATGGAGTCGATCGGTCGCGCGATCAACTCGGCTCTCCAGTTGTCCAAGCGGGGCGGCGGTGTTGCCCTGCTGCTCAGCAATATTCGTGAGCACGGCGCCCCGATCAAGAAGATCGAGAATCAGTCCTCGGGTGTCATCCCGATCATGAAGCTGCTCGAAGATTCCTTCTCGTATGCCAACCAGCTCGGCGCCAGGCAGGGTGCCGGTGCCGTATATCTGCACGCGCACCACCCGGACATCTACCGGTTCCTCGACACCAAGCGGGAGAACGCCGACGAGAAGATCCGCATCAAGACGCTGTCGCTGGGCGTCGTGATCCCGGATATCACGTTCGAGCTGGCGAAGCGGAACGAGGACATGTACCTGTTCTCGCCGTACGACGTCGAGCGGGTCTACGGCACGCCGTTCGCGGACATCGACGTCACCGAGAAGTACTACGAGATGGTCGACGACAAGCGCATCCGCAAGACGAAGATCAAGGCGCGTGAGTTCTTCCAGACCGTCGCCGAGTTGCAGTTCGAGTCGGGCTACCCGTATGTCATGTTCGAGGACACCGTGAACCGGGCGAACCCGATCGCGGGGAAGGTCACCCACTCGAATCTGTGCTCGGAGATCCTGCAGGTCTCGACCCCGTCGACCTTCAACGACGACCTGTCCTACAACCATGTGGGCAAGGACATCTCGTGCAACCTGGGTTCGCTGAACATCGCGAAGACGATGGACTCGCCGGACTTCGCGCAGAGCATCGAGGTCGCGATCCGCGCGTTGACGGCGGTCGCCGATCAGACGTCCATCGACTCCGTCCCCTCGATCAAGCGGGCGAACGACGAGGGTCACGCGATCGGTCTGGGCCAGATGAACCTGCACGGTTACCTGGCGCGCGAACGGATATTCTACGGCTCCGACGAGGGCGTCGACTTCACGAACATCTACTTCTACACGGTGCTGTTCCACGCCCTGCGCGCATCGAACAGTCTTGCCATCGAACGAGGTTCGTATTTCGGTGGCTTCCCGGAATCGAAATACGCCTCCGGTGAGTTCTTCGACAAGTACACCGAGCAGGCGTGGGAGCCGGCGACCGAGAAGGTGCGGCAGCTCTTCGCCGATTCGAACATCGACATTCCCACGCAGGACGACTGGCGTGAGTTGAAGGCGTCGGTGCAGCAGCACGGCATCTACAACCAGAACCTGCAGGCGGTGCCGCCGACCGGTTCGATCTCGTACATCAACAATTCCACCAGTTCCATCCATCCGGTAGCGTCGAAGATCGAGATCCGCAAGGAAGGCAAGATCGGACGCGTCTACTATCCGGCGCCGTACCTGACGAACGACAACCTGGAGTACTTCCAGGACGCGTACGAAATCGGATACGAGAAGATCATCGACACCTACGCCGCAGCGACGCAGCACGTCGACCAGGGGCTGTCGTTGACGTTGTTCTTCAAGGACACCGTCACCACCCGCGACGTGAACCGCGCGCAGATCTACGCGTGGCGCAAGGGAATCAAGACGCTCTACTACATCCGCCTGCGGCAGATGGCGCTCGAAGGCACCGAGGTGGAGGGTTGCGTCTCCTGCATGCTGTGACGAAATCCACTGACACTCTTCGATATCCAGTAGGGAATGACTGATGACCACTTCCGCGCCCCGCGCACATTCGCCGGCAGGCGGCGCCCGCGTCAAGCTGATCGACCGGGTGTCCGCAATCAACTGGAACCGTGTTCCGGACGAGAAGGACTCCGAGGTCTGGGATCGCCTCACCGGCAACTTCTGGCTGCCGGAGAAGGTGCCGGTGTCCAACGACATCCCGTCCTGGGGCACGCTGACTGCCTACGAGCAGCAACTCACGATGCGCGTGTTCACCGGTCTGACGTTGCTCGACACCATCCAGGGCACCGTCGGTGCCGTGTCGCTGATCCCCGATGCGGTCACCCCGCACGAGGAGGCGGTGCTCACCAACATCGCGTTCATGGAGTCGGTGCACGCGAAGTCGTACTCGAACATCTTCTCGACGCTGTGCTCCACCCGCGAGATCGACGATGCGTTCCGCTGGTCGGAGGAGAACGAGAACCTGCAACGCAAGGCGCAGATCGTTCTCGACTACTACCAGGGCGACAATCCGCTCAAGCGGAAGGCGGCCTCGACGCTGCTCGAGTCGTTCCTGTTCTACTCCGGCTTCTACCTGCCGATGTACTGGTCCTCGCGGGCCAAGCTCACCAACACCGCCGACATGATCCGCTTGATCATCCGGGACGAGGCGGTGCACGGCTACTACATCGGTTACAAGTACCAGAAGGGTCTCGAGCGGGTCACCCAGGCCGAGCGTGACGACCTCAAGGACTGGGTGTTCGATCTGTTGTTCGAGCTGTACGACAACGAAACCCAGTACACCGCAGACTTGTACGACGAGGCGGGCCTGACCGAGGACGTCAAGAAGTTCCTGAGGTACAACGCCAACAAGGCGTTGATGAACCTCGGGTACGAGGCGCTGTTCCCGAAGGACGAGACGGACGTCAACCCGGCGATCCTGTCGGCGCTGTCCCCGAACGCCGACGAGAACCACGACTTCTTCTCCGGCTCCGGCAGTTCCTATGTCATCGGCAAGGCCGTCCTCACCGAGGACGAGGACTGGGACTTCTGACCCCCGCGCCCGTGCACGGTTCCGGTAGCACCAGCTACCAGAACCACGCACGGGCAGTGGAGTTTTCAGGGGCGGTGGAGTTTTCAGGGGCGGTGGCGTTTTCAGGGGCGGTGGAACCACGCGTCGGTGGCGTCACGCAATGCCTTGTCGATGCGCAGCGCCGACGTCTCTGTCAGGTCGGCAGGTAACGCATCGGGTGCGAACCACGCGACCTCGAGGTTCTCATCGTCGGCGACGCGCGCGGACCCGCCGGTCGCGTGCAGCAGGAAACACACATCCAGGTACTGCGCGACGTCACCGTTCGGATAGGCGATGGGAGCGGTGACGTCGACGCTCGTCAGGCGTACGACGTCGGCGACCACCCCCGTTTCCTCCGCGACCTCGCGTACCGCCGCGACCGCGGGTTCCTCACCGGGCTCGAGGATGCCGGACACGACGGCCCAACGGCCGTTGTCGGCGCGGCGGGTCAGCAGGTTCCGGCCGTCGGCGTCGCGCACCACGGCGCTCACCCCGGACAGCCACAGTGGGGCGGTGCCGACGTGGGCGCGCAGCGCGGCGACGAACTCGGGGACAGGCATGAGAGTTCTGTTCCGGAACGTCTCAGTACCGGAACGTCACGGGTGCAGCCTGCCCGCCGGAGTAGGGGAGCAGCGCCGTCGGCTGCAACGGTGCCGAGAATCGGGCGGGGACACCGTCCCATTCGGTGCGGTCCGGATCGGCGGTGGTGTCCAATTGGGCGACGGTGATGCGACTCGTCGAATCGGTGCCGATCTGATTGCCCGTCGACGACTCCGCGGTGAGATAGGTGCCGTCCTCGGTGAACTCGATCCACGGATCGGCCAGCGCGATCTCCAGCAGATGGAACCGTGTGAACGAGACGACGGTGCCGCGGTACTCGATCCGGCCGAGCCCGGTCGCCGGGTCGATCTGCGCGTCGGCCAGTTCGAACGAGAGGGTGCCGTCCGAGTTGACGCTCGCACCGTTCTTCCCGACCACCGAGCCCTGGGTGGTGTCGGTGACCAGATCCGTGTAGCCGGGGGCGAATCCCCACACCAGATCCTGGGGCGGCGCGACCGGAGCGTTCGGGCCGGGGGACGGATCGAAGTTCACCGGCACGGACAGTTCCTGTTCGGCGTTGACCGCGTCGGCGGCGCCGAAGGTATAGATGCCGTACACCGCGTCGCCCGGCACGGTGGCGGGCGCATCGACGGTGATGGTGGCGGTGAACGAGCCGTCGTCGGCGAGGGGCACCCACTGTTGCCGGACCGTGCGCCGCAGGTCGAACGGTACGTCCGGAACCTGGTTCAGTGCGCGCTCGGACAATACCCACGCGTTGGTGGAACGCACGGTCGCGCGGTTGTCGGTGGGGGCTCCCTCGGAGGGACGCCAGTGCTCGGAGAATCCACCGAATGCGACGAACGTGCCGTGCGGAACACCCGGCGGCACCGGCAGCGGAAGCCCGCCGGTGCGGTTCGCGTCCGGGTCGAATCCAGTTCCGCGTACGACGACGGTGTCACCTTCGTGTATCACTCGGTCATCGAGCGGGGTGACACCGTCGGCGGCGAATACCACGATGGCGGGGTCGGCCTCGGGTTGCGCCGCCGCCGGAGCGGCCAGCGGCGACAGGGTTGTCGGCAACAGTGCCGCGAGCATCCCCGTGACGAGTGCGCCGACCCGCACGGCGGGACGCCCGAGACCCGTTCGAACAACCTCAGTTCGAACAACCTCAGTTCGAATAACCATTGAGTGCACCCTTCAGATCGGCGAGTACGGCACGGGCGGCGACCGGGCCGGGGGTGGACCACACGTCGTCGGTCACCGCGAACAACCTGCTGTCGCTGACAGCGCCGAGATCGAGCCATTGATCGGTCTTCATGTACTCGGTGCCGTCGGCGAGACCGGCATCACCGTCGAAACGAACGAAGATCACATCGGCGTCCGCCGCCGCCGGATCGTCCCGGTCGAGGGGTTCGAACGAACGGCCGTCGACGACACCGAAACGCTGCGCCGGCGGGCGTTCGGCACCGGCGTCCGCCATCACCTGACCGGCGAACGACGCGGTGCCTTCGACGACCGGGCCATCGCCGGTGAACCGGACGATGGAGGCCTGGGTTTGCGACGAGGTGAGTTCCCGTCCGGTTTCGGCCGCGGCGACCAGATAGTCGTCGAGCACCCGTTGCGCCGCGTCGCGACGGCCGAGCGTCTCTCCGACGCGCAGGAACTGCTGGCGCCAGAACACCGGGTCGGCGCCCACGGCCACCGTCGGTGCGATCGCACCGAGGTGCCCGTACAGATCGGTGTCGACGGACGAGCCCAGGATCAGATCCGGTTGCGTCTGCGCGATCGAATCGAGATCGGGCACGTCGCCGGTACCGACCGAGGGGAGTTCGGCGATGCCGGTGCCGAGGTAGTCGAAGTAGCCGGGTTCGATCGGGGTGAACGCGGTGCCGACGACCCGCTCCCACAGGCCGAGCGCGCACACCGCGTCCATGGCCGCGAGATCGAGCACGACGATCCGTTGCGGGTCGGTGGGCACTTCCGTGGTGCCTGCCGTGTGGATCACGGTTCGGGTGCCCGTCGGTGGTTGCCCCGCGTCCAGCGGGGAGGGCAGGGCGCACGACGTCGCGGTGTCCCGGTCGACACCGATCACCGCGGCGCCCGCGATACGGGTGGTTGTGCGCACGATGTCGTTCGCGGGATCGTCGGTGGTGTCCGCACACCCGGCGAGGGCGAGTGTCGCGACGGTGGCGGCGGCGAGGACGGCTGTGCGGGACCGGTGCGCAACGGGCAATTCGACCACTTCCTGAATCGGGGACGGTCCAGGCTATCCGTTGTCCGGGCGCGCTCTCGCCCAAGCGGGGGAGGAAGCGCGGCGGGGAAATCGTGGGAACACGTCGAACCTCGAGCTTTCGGGCGGTGCGGTCTTCGGGTGGTGCGGCGGTGTGGCGTCGAACCCGATGTCGCGAACCCTAGCTGATGAGGTATCGCTACCCTAAATTTCCGGGGCAGCGGCTGGTATCGGAATTTGTCCGACGACCATGGCGACACGCGACAACGACTGATCGTCGAGATACCTCGAGGTACTCTGTCGCACCGAGTACGACACTGAGTAGGACCCGGTGGGCGGCCACTGTGTGCAGGGTCTACGATTCGACTCAGCGCAAGCCAGAGACCGCTCACCTCCAGCCCGAGGTACGAGCGCGCATTCAGGAGGATTAGTGACTGCCGTAGCGCCCCAGCCAGTCCCAGAGATAGCTGCAGCAAGGCCGTACCCGCCGCGGCAGGGACCCAAGGGTTCGTTCATCTACAAGATGATCACCACCACCGATCCCAAGGTGCTTGGGATCATGTACATCGTCACGTCGTTCGCGTTCTTCCTCATCGGTGGCCTCATGGCCCTCCTGATGCGCACCGAGCTCGCGGTACCGGGCCTGCAGTTCCTCTCGAACGAGCAGTACAACCAGCTGTTCACCATGCACGGCGGCATCATGCTGCTGATGTACGCGACCCCGATCGTGTTCGGCTTCGCGAACTACATCCTGCCGCTGCAGATCGGCGCCCCCGACGTCGCCTTCCCGCGCTTGAACGCGTTCAGCTACTGGCTGTACCTGTTCGGTGCGATCGTGGTGGCCTCGTCGCTCGTCACGCCCGGCGGCGCCCCCGACTTCGGGTGGACCTCCTACACGCCGCTCGCGGACGTCGTGCACACGCCCGGTGTCGGCGCGAACCTGTGGGTGATGGGCCTGGCCGTGATGGGCCTGGGCACCATCCTCGGTGCCGTCAACTTCACGACCACCGTCGTCTGCCTGCGCGCTCCCGGCATGACGATGTTCCGGATGCCCATCTTCACCTGGAACATCCTCATCACCAGCCTGCTGATCCTGCTGGTGTTCCCGCTGCTCACCGCCGCGTTCATGGGCCTGTTCGTCGACCGGGTCCTCGGTGGCCACATCTTCGACCCGGCGACCGGCGGTGTGATGCTGTGGCAGCACCTGTTCTGGTTCTTCGGGCACCCCGAGGTGTATGTCATCGCGCTGCCGTTCTTCGGCATCGTCTCGGAAATCTTCCCGGTGTTCTCCCGCAAGCCGATCTTCGGCTACACGGGACTCGTGTACGCCACTCTGGCGATCGCCGCCCTGTCCATCGCGGTGTGGGCGCACCACATGTACGCCACCGGCGCGGTGCTGCTGCCGTACTTCTCGTTCATGACGTTCCTCATCGCCGTCCCGACCGGCGTGAAGTTCTTCAACTGGATCCTGACCATGTGGAAGGGACACCTGACGTTCGAGTCACCGATGCTGTTCTCGGTGGGCTTCGTCATCACGTTCCTCTTCGGTGGCCTCACCGGTGTCATCCTGGCCAGCCCGCCGCTGGACTTCCACCTGCACGACTCGTACTTCGTGGTCGCGCACTTCCACTACGTGCTCTTCGGCACCATCGTGTTCGCCACCTACGCCGGCATCTACTTCTGGTTCCCGAAGATGACCGGACGCATGCTCGACGAGCGTCTCGGCCGCTGGCACTTCTGGCTCACGTTCGTCGGCTTCCACACCACCTTCCTGGTGCAGCACTGGCTGGGCAACGAGGGTATGCCGCGTCGCTACGCCGACTACCTGCCGACCGACGGGTTCACCACGTTGAACACCATCTCCACGATCGGCGCGTTTATTCTCGGTGCGTCCACGTTGCCGTTCCTGTGGAACGTGTTCAAGAGTTACCGGTACGGGCAGGTCGTCACGGTCGACGATCCGTGGGGTTACGGGAATTCCCTGGAATGGGCCACGTCGTGCCCGCCGCCGCGGCACAACTTCACCGAACTGCCGCGTATCCGTTCGGAGCG
>NZ_JBAQXC010000135.1:0-1582 GCF_049299235.1 Rhodococcus sp. (in: high G+C Gram-positive bacteria)
CCGCACAGGGCATCTTCGTGAACTTCGCGAATGTCCAAACCACTGCCCGCAAGAAGCCGCCGTTCGGCATCGGCCAGATCGGCAAGAGCTTCCGCAACGAGATCACCCCGGGCAACTTCATCTTCCGGACCCGCGAGTTCGAGCAGATGGAAATGGAGTTCTTCGTCAAGCCGGGCGAGGACGAGCAATGGCACCAGTACTGGATCGACTACCGCATGGACTGGTACACCGGGCTGGGCATCAACAAGGACAATCTGCGCCTGTACGAGCACCCGCAGGACAAGCTGTCGCACTACTCGAAGCGCACCGTCGACATCGAGTACCGCTTCCACTTCCAGGGCAGCGAATGGGGTGAACTCGAAGGCGTCGCCAACCGCACCGATTTCGACCTGTCGACCCATTCGAAGCACTCGGGCACCGACCTGAGCTACTTCGATCAGGCGACCAACGAGCGATACACCCCGTACGTCATCGAACCGGCAGCGGGCCTGACGCGTTCGCTCATGGCGTTCCTCGTCGACGCCTACACCGAGGACGAGGCCCCCAACGCCAAGGGTGGTGTCGACACTCGCACCGTGCTGCGGCTGGACCGCCGGCTCGCCCCGGTCAAGGCCGCGGTGTTGCCGCTGAGCCGCAACGCCGACCTGAGCCCGAAGGCCAAGGATCTCGCGGCGCAGCTGCGTCGGAATTGGAATGTCGAGTTCGACGATGCGCAGGCGATCGGTCGCCGCTACCGTCGTCAGGACGAGATCGGCACCCCGTTCTGCATCACCGTCGACTTCGACACACTCGAGGATCAGGCCGTGACGATCCGTGAGCGCGACACGATGACGCAGGAACGCGTCGCGCTCGATCAGGTGGAGGGATACCTCGCGCAGCGCCTGATCGGCTCCTGATCCCCGGTGCGCGCTTCCGGTAGCACACCCGCTACCGGAAACGCGTACGAGGCGCGGGCTCGGCCGCGTTGGCGGAAGGGATCAGAATCGGCCGCCGCTGCTGCGGCCGATCCGCCCCGAACTGCTGGGGCCGCCGAACGAACCGGGTCCGCGACCGCCGCTGCTGCGGTAGCCACCACCGCGAGAGTGCCCGCCGCCTCCGCCGCGCAGGATGCTGTCGATCAGGATGCCGCCGAGGACCGCCCCGGTCATGTCGTTGTTCGACGACCGGGGTTGCTGCCGCTGCTCCCACTGCCGGACGTCGCTCTGCGCCGCCCACAAGGCTTTCGCCCCGAGTTGCGTTGCGGCCTGTGCGTGCTGCAACGCCTGCGACGCATCGGTCGACGCGAGTTGCTGCGCCGCCTGCAGGTGCCGCTGCGCCTCCGACAATCGGGTACGGGCTTCGGCACCCACCGCGCCGCGGCGAGTGCCGATGAAGTCGGCCGCGGAGGTGACCTGAGATTGCGCTGCCGTCAGATCTTGCTGCAGCCGCTGCTGTGCGCGCCGAGCCTGCTCCTGCACCTCACGGGTATGGGCGAGAACGGAGTCGAGTCGTGCGTCCGCGTCGACGATGCGGGTGAAGCTGCCCAGCGGATCGGTCGCCTGCGCCGCACGCGCGTGGGCGAGGGCTTCGGTGGCCGCTGCCC
>NZ_JBAQXC010000136.1:0-4688 GCF_049299235.1 Rhodococcus sp. (in: high G+C Gram-positive bacteria)
CGCGCCCAGTTCGACGGCCGCTTCGTCGAATTCGACCATCTGCGGCGGATGCGGCACGCCACCGAGTACCCGCGGTCGCCGACGGACACGGATGTGACCGTCGCCGAAGCGCGGGAGGCGTGCGCGATGGCGCGGGAGGCCTGCGAGGCGGTGCGGAAACTGTTGCCACACTTGGGTTTGTGGCGGTGACGGCATGCGCCCCGGTACCGCGGGAACCTGCCGACGCTGCCCTCGATAACATCGATAACACCCCCGCACGGAGTACACGATGACCACGATCGGAATCGCCGACCTCGCGGGTGTCGTGTACTCCGCGGGCACGGTGTTCGACGGTCTGGCCACCGGCCGCCGCGACACCGAGAACTTCCTCCGCTCCGGGAGCCTGGACGGGGTGACCTCTCGCACCGACCTCGCCCTGCTCGAAGACCTCCGCGACGTTGCGCAGTTCGTCCTCGACCACGGTCGGCGGCCGATCAACGCTGCATTCGTGTGCGCTGTCAACGCGCAGATCACCCGCAGCGGTGCACTGCACCCCGGGCAGCTCAGAACACCCGATCAGCAGATCGGTGTGCAGACCAGATACGGCCGTCACACTCCCGAAGCGGTGACCGTGGCCGGTCTGCAGCAGCTCCTCGACGACGCGCTGGGTGGGGCGGACGCGTGCGAGGCCGCACTGGAGTTGTTCGTCGACCTGGCGAAGGCGCAGCCCTTCGAGGACGGCAACAAACGCACTGCGTTGTTCGGCGCCACCAACCTGCTGATCAGCGCCGAGACGGGAACATTGCTCACGATCCCGGTCGATGAGGACGACCCGGGTCTGTCCGACGCGTTCCACGATCTGCTCGCCCAGGCCTATGTTCGGGATGAGCGCGGCGGCGTGAAAGACCTGTTGCGCACGCACGGGTTCGTCAGCGTCGTCTGATGGGAAACACTCGGTGTCTGTCGGTGCCGGGTGTTTCCCGGGGAAACACTCCCGCGGGACGGGCCTGCCGGGGATTCGGGGTGCCGTCGACGGGGCCGGGCGAGCGCCTGCGTTGGATGCGGCACGCCGCCGAGTGTCCGCGGTCGCCGACGGACATCGATGTGACCGTCGCCGAAGCGGGGTGGTGTGCGCGATGGCGCGGGAGGCATGCGAGGCGGTCCGAAAACCGTTGCCGGACTGAGGTCTGTGGCTGAAATGCTCGGCGCGTCCGGAGCCGAGTTCCGCGGAATCGGCCGCACGGGGAAGGGCGTGCTCGGCGTGCCGGATGGGCTGCGGCCGTAGACTGGCGTGCGCAAGAGCAGCTGTGGATCGTGAATCCGAAAGGTGTTGCGATGTCAGCGTTGACCGACGACCGCCTGCAGCTGCGCCGGCACCGCTCCGCAACGCCGGAGGAGATCACGGCGCGTCGGCGCAAGGCGGCAGCCCTGTTGGGGCATTCCCTACCGGTGACCGACGAAGAGAAACGGCGATACCGCGAGGCCGGAAAATTGCCACCTACCGCGTAGCAGAACCGCAGCTGTGCCCCCGACGAGGTGCCGCTGCCGGTGCAACGGTCACCGCCGCTGGGGAGGCACCTCAGCCGCGGTAGCTGCCGTCCTCGATCGCGGTGCGCAGGCGCTCGGCGGCGTCACGCACGTCCGATCCCGGGCCGCGCAACACATCGTGCACCGCGATCACCGGATCGACCAGCACCGCTGAGGCGCCGCCGGCCGCGCGGGCGGTACGCCACAGCGTCGGATCGGCGGGGACGATCACCTCGAGGGTGTGCGCGCCGGCGGTCGCCGGGGTGAACCCGGCCGCGGTGAAATCGAGAAACTCCGCGGCGTAGAGGACCGCGGTGGCCGGTAGCCGCCACGGCGCATACGTATCGGCGGCCACATCACCACTCTGCAGCACGGAAACGTCGCTCTCCGAACAGAACCGGGCTGCGTCGGTGGCCTGCCGGATCACCGGATCGAGCCCGAACCAGTACGTGGAGGCCCCGCCCGGGCCGGGATATTCGGCCAGGTGCTCGGCGAGCAGTCGCGGGCGAGGGTCCGCGATCCACCCGTCCGGTGTCCGGTGCAGGTGCGGGCTCTGCCGCAGTGCGAGGGAGACGGCCTGCTGGGTGACCTCGAGTACGTCGGCCAGCTGTCGCTGGGACACCGGCTGCTCGGCCAGCAGCAGCACCCGTTCGGTGGCCCACCGGATCCACGGCCTGCGGCCACGGCCCCGGCGCACGGCCGGGACCGGCGCCGTCGCCGGGGACGGCGGGTCGTAGCGGGTGCCCGCCGCGATGAGCAGCTCGTCGCCGGGTGCGATCACATCGACCGCGCCGCTGTGGGCGAGTTCGAGCAGGTGCGTGGTCGTTCGGGGTGTGACCACCAGCAGCCGGGAATCGGGGTGCTTGCCACGCAGCGCCGCGAGCAGGTGCGGGGTCGGGGGACGCTGGTGCACCGTCACCTGCGCGGCCACGTCACGGCCGTCGGGAAGAAGCAGTTCCAGGCGGTGCAACGAGCCCGAGGTGATGCGGGTGCCGGTGCGGCGCAGCAGTTGCAGGGCATCGGAGAGAACCTGTGCTGCTGCGTCCATCTGTTCTACTCCCTTTTCGTCTCCTACCAGGAGATACAAGCATAGTTGCCCACAAGTGTTTTAGCTTGTGACGCGCCCATCCGTTCCGGTCCGGCAGTGCTCGACGGCCGGGCGGTAGTCCGGTGGTCGTGAGGCAGTGAAACGTTCGCGTCGCGACCGGCGATGAGGGTGGTGGTAGGTCGGCTTCACGTCGGCGCGCCGAGCCCTCGCTCCCGGACCACCCCCGACGGTCCGGGAGCGAGAGTGCCGGCATCGCGCCGCCGCGGCCCGAGCTGCCGCCGTGACGGAGAAAGCTGCGCGCCTCGATGCGGATCTACGCTCGACGAGCCTGCCGGTCAGGTCCACGTCCCGTGCACCTGTCCGCTGCGACACCGCGGACCGATCGGTGCGAACCACTCTTCCCGGCGGGGTACCGCCGTGGAATCGGCGATCCTATCGGTAAACCGTGTGCGTCTCGATGATGGCGGTGGGTTCGGCCGGAGCTGCAGGCCGCACCCTCGCCCGGATCATCACCAGACGTGGCAGCCTGAACGTCGAGCAATGGTGCCCGGCGGGTGCTGTCCGCCCCGTCGGGTCGAGCTCGTAACCTGCTTGGCTCGCCTATAGTTCGCTGGCTCGCTCGATTATCCGCTCGAAGAACAACTCCTGTGCTCCGATAGCGCCGCGGCCGAAGTACCGTGCGACCACGACCTCGATGTCCGATTCCTTCGTGATGCCGAGTTCGTTGCACAACAGCGCGGCATCACTGAGGTCGCCGTCGGACTGCCGCGACGACATTGCCTTCATCGCCAACAGATAGCGCGGGGAGGCGATCTCGATGGTCAACGCGCGGCCGATCTTCTCGCTGCGAGGGTGGTCGTCGTCGTGCAGAGGCATCACCTGCACAACCCCGTCGCTGAGCCAGTGCTTCGAAAGCCCGTGAGTGACGGCGATCTGCGCAGCAGCGTCGAGGACGACATCACGCGGAACGAACACACCGTCGATGTCGGCAGTGGTACGGCGCGCGTTGTAGGCCAGCGCCATCGCGGCGCCGCCGACGATGAACACCTTCGCTTCGATACCCTGGGCGGCCAGCTGCATGTCGAGTTCGGCGAGCAGTTCGCGGATTCGAGCAGCGTCGAGTTCGACGTCGCGCATGGACAGGATCAGACTCCTTCGAGATTGCCGGCCGCGAGGATGACGTTGCGTTCCCGCAGCTGGATCGGGGTGCGTAGGTACTCGAGCCACCGGTATTTCCCGGTGCCCAGGGGGTCGAACAGTTCGGTGCAGAAGCGAGCCGGGTTGCGGCACCACCGAAGGATCTCCGGGTGGGAAACCCGGTCGACGCCGGTGATCTCCGCAACACCGGCAATGATGGCGTCCCAGCCCCGGTGCCCGGTGGCCGGCGGTTCGAGATGGAATGCGTCGATGTCCGCGGCGCTGGTGAGCCGGTCCGCGGCCAGCCGGCATTCCCGCAGCACCCGCACCAGGAACGGCCAGTCCGGATCCGTCGGCACGATCGTTGCGAACCGGGCATAGGTGGTCAGGTTCCCGGAGACGATCTCCGAGTCGGAACCGAGCCGATCGAGGACCCGGTGACGCAGATCGGACGTCCCGGGCGGAACTGCGTCGATACCGGAACCGCCGGTGACCCAACGCAGTTCCTTGTCGGTGAGGGGCACTACCGTCGACCTCCTCCCTCTTCTCGCCGGATCGGTGTCGTGCACATCGAGAGTACGGGCTGCGGCACCACCGTGGATCGCCGCAGGCGGGCTTCGCGACCGTGATCGGCGCCGAGACACGACATCGGTCACGCTCCCGGTCGCCTCGCTCGACCTGCCCGCCCAGCCCTACGTTCCCGGACGAGCACCGCGGCAGGTCTGTGGCGCACGGGGCGCTTCCCGGAACAACTCCCGGTGTTCGAAGACACCCGGTTGGAGCGGGCCGTTCGCAGGTTGCGGAGCCTGCTTCGGCGCTGATCCGGCCGGTGCGATCCGGCATCGGATCCGCGCACCGATGCCCCGGTCCGGGCGCCGCCGCGCAGGCTGCGCCCCTATCCGGTCGATGACCGCGGCGATCGGGTCCGGCGGTAGGGGCGGATCGCCGCGGCGGGTCGGCGCGGCCCTGTGGAGACGCCGGTGGGGTCTGTGCCGAC
>NZ_JBAQXC010000137.1:0-3908 GCF_049299235.1 Rhodococcus sp. (in: high G+C Gram-positive bacteria)
CGCCTGCGCACGCTCGCGCAGGCGGGCCTTCCGCGCGTACACTGACCCGACCGGGCACGATCCCCGGTTTCCCGGGCGGAGCCGATCGGCCCACCCACGCTGCTGCACCGCCTGTCGCGACGACCCACCGGGTCGCCGGCACGACGCGCGACGCGTCACCCACGCGCCATCCGCCCAGGTGGAGGTGACCACAGTGTTGTACTCCGCGATTCCCGCCCCGCGGGGACTCTACGATCCGGCGCTGGAATCGGACTCGTGTGGCGTCGCCGCGGTCGTCGACATCCACGGCCGCGCTGGCCACGACATCGTCGCCGACGCCGTCCTCGCCCTGCAAAACCTGAGTCATCGCGGGGCGTGCGGCCGCGAACCGGCGAGCGGCGACGGTGCCGGCCTCACTCTCGCCATCCCGGAGGCAATGTTCGACGTGGTCACCGATTTTCCGCTGCCACCGCCCGGCCGGTACGCCACCGGGTTGTGTTTCCTGCCCCGCGACCCCGACGACCGTGCCCGGGCGCGCCGGCGCGTCGAAGTCCTCGCCGCCGCCGAGTACCTCGACGTGCTCGGTTGGCGTGACGTACCCATCGAACCCGAACGCGCCGGGATCGGCGTCACCGCGGACGGGTGCCGCCCCCACATCGACCAACTCTTCGTCGCCGCACCGGCTGCCGCCGGGACCCGACCCGGTGGTCTCGAGCTCGACCGGCTCGTCTACCCGCTGCGTCGACGCGCCGAACGTCCAGGCCCCGACGGTGTGCCTGCCGTGTACTTTCCGTCGCTGTCGGCCCGCACGATCGTCTACAAGGGCATGCTCACTGCCGACCAACTGCCGCGCTTCTACCCGGATCTGCGTGATCCGCGCTGCGTGAGTGCGATCGCGCTGGCGCACAGCCGTTACTCGACCAACACCTTCCCGGCATGGCCCCTCGCACAACCGTTCCGGTACAGCGCGCACAACGGGGAGATCAACACCATCCGCGGCAACCGTCATCGGATGCGGGCCCGGCAGGCGGCATTGCGGACCACCCGGATCCCCGGTGACCTCACCCGGCTGTTCCCGATCTGCAGCCCCGACGGATCCGATTCGGCCTCGCTCGACGAGGTGCTCGAACTGCTGCACCTGTCGGGCCGGTCGCTGCCGCACGCAGTCGCCATGATGATCCCGTCGGCCTGGGAGCGCGATATCGGATGCGACGCGCGACAACGCGGATTCCACGCGTTCCACGCGGCGCTGCTCGAGGCGTGGGACGGGCCGGCGTGCCTGCCGTTCACCGACGGAGGTGTCTTCGGCGCGGTCCTCGACCGCAACGGACTGCGGCCGGGCCGCTGGTGGCGCACCCTCGACGACCGGGTGATCTTCGCCAGCGAATCCGGTGTGCTCGATCTACCACCCGACCAGATCGTCGAGAAGGGCAGGCTCGAACCGGGCCGGATGTTCCTCGTCGACACCCGTCGGGGCCGTATCGTGCCGTCCGACGAGGTGTTTGCCGGGCTCGCCCGTGCCCACCCCTATCGGGACTGGCTGCGCGCAGGCCGAGTCGACCTCGCCGACCTGCCGCGCGCGGACCACCCACCCGTCCGCTACACCGCGACCACCCGAGCCCACCGCTTGTTCGGCTACACCCGCGAAGACCTCGACACGGTGCTCACCCCGATGCTCCGCACCGGTCGTGAACCCCTCGGGTCGATGGGTGACGACACCCCGCCCGCGGCGCTGTCCCCCCGACCTCGGTTGCTCTACGACTACGTCACCGAACTGTTCGCGCAGGTCACGAACCCGCCATTGGATGCGATCCGGGAACGCATCGTCACCACCACCACTGTCGCGGTGGGACCCGAGGGTAACCTGCTGGGCTGCTCGCCGGCCGCGTGCCGGCAATTGCTGCTGCCCGGCCCGGTGCTCACTGTCGACGAACTCGATCGGGTCCGGGCACTCACCGTGAACGGACCACACCCGGCGCTCGCGGCACGGACACTGCCCGCGCATTTCACCGCCGACGGACCGTCGGGGGAGGCACTGGCCGCGGGCCTGGCGGCGCTGTGCCGGGCCGCGGACGATGCCGTCGACACCGGGCACGGCCTGCTCGTGATCACCGACCACGGCAGTACCCCGGATTCGGTGCCGATCCCGTCGCTGCTCGCGGTCGCCGCGGTGCACCATCACCTGATCCGGTCCGGTCGCCGCACCCGCGTCGGTCTGCTCGTCGACAGCGGTGATGCCCGCGAGGTGCACCATGTCGCCGCGCTGCTCGGCTTCGGAGCGTCGGCGGTGTGCCCCTACCTGGCATTCGACACGGTGCGGACGCTCGCGGGCACCGACCCGGAGGACGCTGTCGGCAACTATCGGCAGGCGCTCGTCGCCGGGGTGCTCGAGGTGATGGCGAAGATGGGTATCGCCGTGCTCGGCTCCTACATCGGGGCGCACACCTTCGAAGCCGTCGGGTTGGGTCGTGACGTCGTCGAGTCCTACCTGCCCGGCACCGTCTCGCGTATCGGCGGAGCATCACTGCGCGATCTCGCCGACGACACCCGCGCCCGGCACCGCGCCGCCTTCGACGAATCCGGTTCGCGCGCCGACGAACTCGACAGCGGGGGTACCTATCGCTATCGGCGTGACGGGCAACCGCACCTGTTCACCCCGGAGACGGTGTTCCTGCTGCAGCACGCCACCCGCGCCGGTCGCGCCGACGTGTTCGCCCGGTACAGCGACGAAGTCGACCGGCTCGCGGCGGCCGGTGGAACGCTGCGGGGGCTGTTGCGTTTCCGGACCGGTCGGCACCCGCCGGTCCCGCTCGAGCAGGTCGAATCCGCCGACCGCATCGTGGATCGTTTCGCTACCGGCGCCATGAGTTTCGGGTCGATTTCCGCCGAGGCGCACACCGCGCTCGCGGTCGCGATGAACCGGCTCGGTGGGCGTTCGAACTCCGGGGAAGGCGGAGAGGACCCGGATCGCCTCGGTGACCCGCTGCGCCGCAGCGCCGTCAAGCAGGTCGCCAGTGGACGGTTCGGTGTCACCGCCGACTATCTCGCCGACGCCACCGACCTCCAGATCAAGATGGCGCAGGGCGCGAAACCCGGTGAAGGCGGCCAGCTTCCCGGCGACAAGGTGTATCCGTGGATTGCCCGTATCCGGCACAGCACCGCCGGTGTCGGACTGATCTCGCCGCCACCGCACCACGACATCTACTCGATCGAGGATCTCGCGCAACTCATCCACGACCTGCGCTGCGTCAACCCGCGGGCCCGCATCCACGTCAAACTGGTCAGCGGTGCCGGGGTCGGCGTCGTCGCGGCCGGGGTCGCGAAGGGACACGCCGATGTGGTGCTGATCTCGGGGTGCGACGGGGGGACCGGCGCGGCGCTGCTCACCGCGTTGGCGCACTCCGGTACGCCCTGGGAGATCGGACTCGCCGAAACCCAGCAGACCCTCGTGCTCGGTGGGCTGCGCGACCGCATCACCGTCCAATGCGACGGCGGGTTGCGCACGGGACGGGATGTGCTCGTCGCCGCGCTGCTCGGCGCCGAGGAGTACGGTTTCGCGACGGCCCCGCTCGTCGTGCTCGGGTGTGTCCTCATGCGGGTCTGTCACCTCGACACCTGCCCGGTCGGAATTGCCACCCAGAACCCGGAACTGCGCGAAAAATTCACCGGGCGAGCAGAATTCGTCGAACAATATTTCCGGTTCGTGGCCGAGGATGTGCGCGGCCGGCTCGCCGCACTCGGGTTGCGCAGCGTCGACGACGCCGTCGGCCGGGTCGATCTGCTCGAACCCGACACGGCGCTGACCCGGTGGCGAACCGCCGGGTTGGACCTGACGCCCCTGTTTGTTCCGCCGGTCGATGCGAGTGGTGCGGCGCCGCAGCGGCGTCGTACCCGGGCTCCCGTGCCGGTGGCGGTGGCCGGCGGAACCC
>NZ_JBAQXC010000138.1:0-6130 GCF_049299235.1 Rhodococcus sp. (in: high G+C Gram-positive bacteria)
CCCGTATGAGTTCCTCGAGGTAGCAGACCGCGCGGTTGTCGGTGCGCTCAGCCTCGGATTGTCCCAGCGGTCGTGGACGGGCCCGTAATGTGCCACCGACCGCGAGGATTGTCCATGGGCTTCCGTACCGGTCGACGACGGAAAGTTGGCCTGTGGCGTCGGCGACGGCATCGAACAGTGCTCGCGCGTCGGTGAGGGTGCAGATCCCGTAGCTATGAACCATGTAGTTGCTCCTTCTGTTTCTGGTGCGGACAGTTCGCGAGCCGATGGTCGGCGACACCGGCGCCGGGAAGGGGCCGAGTGCTCGCTGGAATACGGCTTCCGTGATCAAGGTGGCTACTGCCACGATAAACGTTGCGTGACTGCGTTTTTGTGTGAGTCGCCGATCCTGCAGAGTTGGACCGGCGACTCGGTAGGCAAACGCGAACCAGGTGACGCTGACCTCCGATCGGTCACGGCTGACACGGAGCCATCGTCGATAGTTATACTGTTGTAGCACAAGTACTTTCGCTGCATTGTTCATACCCACTCGTCGTTGGGTGCCATCAGGAAGGACCTCATGAATCGTTCTGCAACCATCGGAGACTTGGCGGGAGAGCACCTCACCCACATCGACCTCGGCGATGACGACCCTCGGGTGTCCGTCGAGGTCGGAGAGGGTAGTGTCATCTCGGTTCAGTTCGCCGAACTCCTCCAGTTTCACCGCGAACGAGGCCTGCCGGCAGGGATCGTCGACGACGACGGTGACCTCACCGGAAACGGTCGCGCGCGCATCGAGAGTCACCTCCGCACACTTCTGGCGGCGCAGGGATCGGTGGATCCTGCCGCTGTTCACGTCGATGACGATCTGGGCGACGATCAGGGCTTCCTGGTGGTGCTACAGACGACGGTGCCTTCCGGCACCCAGTTCCACGATTTCTACGACCGGACCGCCTGGCCGTTCGTGGCGACGATGGTCAACATCACCGATCCGGGTACCTTCAACAGCCCGTACTTGTTCAGCGAGATCTGAGAATATGGACAACGCAGCAGATCTCGTACGCGTACACGGCATGTGGGGTTCGCACCCGCAGTTTCGGGTATCTGACTGGCAGTACGAGGTCGGCAACGGTGATACCCGCCTGGGCTACTGGGAATGGGTCGCGGCGCAGCTCGAGTAGTGGTTCGGTACACCGCGTGGTGCCACGTCGGATCGAATACGGTCGAGGTCCTCACGTGGTCGAGAATGGTCGATCCGGCAGGGCACCCGCGTGGTCATCCGCCCGCGGTGCTGGTGATGGCGGCAAGGGCCTCGTCGAGAGTGGCGAAGGTATCGCCGCCGCGAAGGTACCGGACATCTCCGTCGGGGCCGGCCGCGACAGCGCGGAACACCCGCCCGCTGGCCGGTTCGCCGGCGAACGTGTAGCCGGATTCGACGAAGTAGTAGTTCCCGATCACTCCCGTTTCGATCCGGGTCCCGTGATGGTCCACGGAATCGATGGAAAACCAGTGGTGGCCGAGCTTCTTGTTCGCCGCTTTGATCTGGTCGATCGTGGTGTATCCGTTGCTCATGATGTTTCTCCTCAGTCTCGTCTGGTGTTCCGCCCGCGTCGGCCGACGCGGGCGGATCAGGTGTCGGATGTCAACAGGAAATGTTGTGGTACACGTTGTTCCACATGGGCCGGTGCGGGCGTGGGAGTTGCGGCACTGTGCCCCTGCCCACAGCAGGACGGTCAGCCGGCCGGCGGCGTCGATGGTCTCGGATACTCGGTGGACCGTTGCCGGCGATATCAGTCGCGCAACTGATATGCCACTTCGTTCCAGTCGATTCGTTCCCAATCGTTCTCGGCGAGTTCGTTTCGGACTTCTGCGGTGAAACCGCTGGCGTGGCTTCGCACTGTGTGCGTCACATATTCGGCAAGGCCGTCGACATTACCGGCGGTCGCGAATTCTGTGGCGCGCTCGGAGATTCTCTTTCCGTCATCCATGTCACCTTCGTTGGCGATGTAGTTCGCGATAATGTCGGTGACGGTCTGCGCTCTGTCGGTCACTTTACGATCCTTTCCGGTGCTGGATATGCGAGCTGATTTACCGGGAGACGATGTGCGCTTGGCCGGGCCGCTCCACCGCGAGGTGTCCGTCGTCTACCCACCAGGGACGATCACCGTTGACCTCGAACTGTCGGTAGACCGAGTTGGTGGTCTTGTACGTGATGTCCTCCCACCCTGTGACCGTCGGGTAGGCGTCCGCGTCGGCCAGCAGACAGACGAGCCGATCACCGACCTGGACGTCGTCGACGTCGATCCATTCGGACGGGTAACGCGAGTTCACTGGGCCTCCTCGTATGGCTGTTCGTACGGTCGGTGTTCCTCGTACGGCAATCGAACTGATGCCCGCACGACCAGTTGCCGGCGCCGATCGAGCTGATGCGGCGGTTCGGACGACGTTCGGCGAGCGAGTTGCTCAGATATGCACCGTCGCGCTGAGCGTGGACCGTGTCGCAGGTCTGCGGGCGGCAACGACAGGTGCGTGCACGCTCCGCGCTGCGGTATCCCGACCGGTCCGCCCCGATGGACTGCGGGGTCGAACTTCGCTCCCCCTGCCCGGCCGGCGCCGATGTCCAGTGCCGTTCCACCGGGCCGGTCACGGTTGTCGCAGCAGGCGCCGGCGATGAGGGTCGGTCCCGTTCGGTCGACACCAGCGTTCCCGCGGGATGCGACGACCGGGAGTGATCCGCCCGTGCTTGTGCGCAGCATCTGGGCCTACCTGTTCGGTGGCTGCCACTGAGTCAGATGAGGGTCTCGGCGGCGTGTCCGTGGCCGTCCATGCTCTGGTGGCAGGCGTCGCAGGCACTGTCACTACTGATCTCGCGGGTGAGCACGAAGTAGCCCGCGGTGCGCGCGAATCTGCGTACTCGTTCTGCGAGGTCATCGGAGTAGAACTCGAGTCCGCTGTAGTCGTCGTTGACGATCGCCGCCGCACAAGGGTGGCACAGGTCGTATGTCGTCATTTGTTGAACTCCGATTCTCAGGGCTGCGTTGCCGGCACTTCGGACGGTGCCGGTCGTGGGTAGGCTCGTGGTGCGCGACGGTTCCTCGTGGATCAGGTCGCGATGCGGGATGTGACGATCTGGGTGTCGTCGAGGCCGCACTATTTCGTCCTCGACGAGGCTTTCAATTCAGCATGAAGTGGTCAATTTTTTCGTATTGATTTGCAGAATGTCCCGCGTTTTCCTGCGGCACGAAATCGATATGCTTTCAGTGCCCTTGAGAGTCTCCACACCAGCAGAAAGGCGTGATCATGAAGGAGTACACGGTGACATGGACGATCCAGATGGACGGGTCGGATCCGCGGGATGCCGCCGAGCGGGCATTGCGCTCGATCCGCGATTCCGACTCGATCGCCACGGTGTTCACCGTCGATGGCGAAGAAGTCGATCTGCTCGACGACTGAGCATGACCGGCCGGCGTGCGCGAACGGCGCGCCGGCCACCAGGTCAGACGTCGTACCAGGTTCTGCGGTCGTCTTCGGACAGCTGCGAAACGAAGATGACCTTGGGGAACTCGGAGCTGTCGAAAGTCCGCTCGTCGTAGCGGTCGATGGCGTTCGCGCCGGCGATCTGATCGAGCACGTCCTCGACTGCCATCCCCCGTGCGCCGGGGCTTGCGACGCCCTCGGCGATGAGCACCTCGATCAACTGGGCGGGACTGTAGTTCTCGACCTTGTAGGTGTATCCAGCGATGTCGGCGGCGTTCGCCATGGTGGTCCTTTCGGGTTCGGTGCGGTGAAGCGACGGCCTCACCGAGGTTCGGGTACAGCCCATTCGGTTGCCGAGAGCAAATTCTGGGCCGGTGACGCCGGCGACAGATGCGTCAGAGCCAGCTCAGGACTTCCTCTGGCTCGCTGCTGTAATTGGCACGAATGACGTCGTCGACCGTGGTGTCGGGGGCGGACAAGCGGTGCACGGCAACGTTTGTGAGCAGATTCATCGCGTCGCTCACCGCACTGTCGGTGGCGAGGTTCGCGCGAGCAATGATGTCGTCCGCTGCAGTATTGAGGACGTCGCACACCTGTTTGATGGTCACGGACAATTCTGTCTTCCTTTCCGGTTCGATCCCGGCGGGATCCGATGTTCTATGCCGTCGGCGAGCGCGGCTGCCTGGCGTCGGGCGGTCCGA
Organism: Rhodococcus sp. (in: high G+C Gram-positive bacteria); assembly: GCF_049299235.1. Taxonomy (GTDB): domain Bacteria; phylum Actinomycetota; class Actinomycetes; order Mycobacteriales; family Mycobacteriaceae; genus Rhodococcus. The sequence goes on from NZ_JBAQXC010000138.1 coordinate 4,158, forward strand.
AGCAGCGTGTCGTGTGCTCCCACGACTCGGGTGGCCACGCCCCGCACCTGAACGTCACCGACGGAGCGTCTGCGCGCGTCGACTGCGGGGGGAACCAGAACCGCCACGTGGATCCGACGTGCGGGGACGGTGCGCTTCTGTGGGCCGGTGAGATCGAGCGGTTCGACTTCGACTGCTGTGACGATGTAGTCGAACGCATCGGCTCGACGGCCGCGATCGTTGCTGGTCGTGTATCGAATGACATCACCGACCTCGATCTCGGTGTAGTCGCCGACCGACACGCTCGGGTCCGGATACGGCGAGGCGGTGTCGCCGATGGTTCCTCCTCGACGTGCCGTCACACCGAAGCGCGAGCACCGGGTCGACGCTGCGACCGCCGGCTGCGTGGACCGGCTGTCGACGTGCCGATATCGGTGGCAGCCGGTGGCACGACGAGGTCGCAGGTTCCCGCTCGACGCCGTCGCTGACCTACCCACAGTTCGTCACCATGACGATGCGGCATCGGGTCGCCACGCTCATCGTCGACAAGCGTGCGCTCGATGAGCGATCGAAGCTGCTGTTTCCCTGCATCTTTCGGTGCTTCCCTGTCATGTCGGCGACGGTCGGCGGGTCCGCGCCGACCGTTCGACCGCCAGGTGACGACTGCGATCAATCGTTCGGTCACAGCAAGTCCCGCGCGCTTGCGATCCGCACGGCTTCGAGTGCGACGGGGTCGGTTGGATCGAAGTCCACCTCCGGGATGAACTGCATCGCTGATGATTGCAAGTAGGCATCTTCGTCGATCGGGTCGTTGTCCAATTCACGGTCCTCCTGTTGTTGCGTGCGCGGTGCAGAACCCTGCCGACTATCGGTCGGTCACCTCCCACTCTCGGAAGCTGACTGCGGCGCATCTGCCGATGAGTGGTTCGAGTGCAGCAGGAAGGCTCGAGTCCACCGTCAGTAGTTCGTCCCGCAGTGTTGTTGCGAGTTCGGCGTCGCTGGTCGTGCGCACGGTGCCGTATCCGATTTTGGTGAGTAGTTCGTGTGCCTCGGCCTGGTCGATGGTGACCGTGCTGGTGCGGGTTTCGGTGTAGCTGACGGTGACGGTCATCGGCGGTCCTCGTTCTGCGGTCCTGTGTTGGCGGGCGCGGGGCGGGTAGTCGCGTTGACGGACGTGGTGTGCAGTGTCAGGCGGTAATGCGGTTGAATTCCAGAGCTGCGGGAACCGCGATGTCGACGATCGTGTTGCTGATGACGACGACAGGTTCACCGGTCCGGCTGTGGCGTTCGACGTCGAGCGCGGTGACGACGGCGTAGTCGCATGAGGCGAGGTCGATGGCGATTGCGATTGCGTCGACCGGACCGTCGGCATGGTTGCGCAACCAGTCGAGCGCAGGACTGAGGTCGATGGTGTCGCCGACAGTGAGATTCTCGGCGCGAATCGGTGTGGTGTTCATGTCGGTTGATCCTCTGGATGGTTGGTGGGTCGATGTTCCGGGGTGACGTTCGTGGTATGCGGTGCGTCTCCGGTGGGCAGGCACGGCAGGTTCGGAGTCGCAGAACTGTGGGCGTTCGCGGCAACGCCATGCCGGCCGGGCAGTATGTGCGTGGTGAGCTGTCGGCCCGGCACCGGTATCTGCGGAAGCGGCGGTCGAAGCATCGGGTTCGACCGCCCCGTCGGTGTTGTTCGGTGCCGACCCTGCTGTCGCGGTGCGACCGCACTGGTGTTGCGGGACAACGTGTGTCATTCGTCTGATGGCTTCGACTGTGGTCGCCCCCGGCTGGAACCGGGGGCGACCTCCCCTTCCTCGGGCGGTGAGGCTCATCGGGTGGTGTCGGTAGGCGTCGGCATCGGCGTCGGCGTCGGCTTCGCCGGTTTGCGGGCCGCGTAGTAGCGGGCGATGCCGGCGGAGTCGCGGGGCTTGCCGTCGTGCCCGTAGGCGACGCCACCGAGAACCTGTGATCGTGGTGGTTCACCGGTGGCGATTGCATCG
>NZ_JBAQXC010000139.1:0-30987 GCF_049299235.1 Rhodococcus sp. (in: high G+C Gram-positive bacteria)
GATCTGGGCTCCGTCGCCGCACGCGGCGGCGGCCTGCGCCGCCTCCACCGCAGCCGCCTCGTCTCCGGCGAGCGCCGCGTCGACGATCGCAGGATCCGTCGGATGCAGCGACGCGACCGACGAGATCACGACGGCGCGGGGATCGCGGCCCGCGGCGAGCAGGGGACGCAGCCCTTCGAGGGTGGCCACCGCGCCGAAGTAGTTCACCTTGATGGTGAGCGGGTCGAACAGCGCCACGCCGGCACACGCGATCACGGCGTCGAGGTGGCCGCCGGTCAGGTCGCGGGCCTGCTCGACGAGGGACTGTCGGCCCTCCGTAGTGGCGAGGTCGGCAGTGATGTCGGCGTCGCGCAGATCGGCGCCGATGACCTTCGCACCCTGGTCGCGAATGTGAGCGGCGGTTGCAGCGCCGATTCCGGAGGCGCTGCCGGTGACGAGATAGGTACGAGGCATAGATCCTGAACTTTCGAGAGTGGAGGATGATGGCCAGAGAAGCGGGCGTGCCAATCTGTGCCAGGTCGCTATCTTGTGCCACGATGCTAATGTGTGTCAAGACACACTTAGGAGGGAATGTGACTGAAAGCGTGGAGTCGCTACTCGACCGGAGGCGGACGTCGATGCGCATGAATATCGCTGCCAGCGCGGCGTACTTGTTCCTCAGGGACGGCTTCGAGGCGACGACGGTCGAAGGCATCGCCAAGCGGGCCGGCATATCGGTGCGCACCTTCTACCGGCACTGCGACGCAAAGGAAGACGCACTGACCCCCGTGGTCACGTCTGGCATCCGTGATTTCGTCAGGTATCTCGCCGCGAGGCCTCACACCGAATCCGCAGCAACCGCCATCCATGAAGCGTTCCTCGACGCCCTCGCGCCGCCCGTCCTGAACGACGATGTCTTTCCGCTGAGAGAGCGCTTTACCCTGATGACTACTGTCCCCGGCATCCGTGCGCGATGGGCGGTCGCCGCCTCCGACCTCGTCCACGAACTGCGCCCCGAGATCGCAGAACGATCGGGGTTGGATCCGGATGGATTTGAATCACTGTTACTCTCGCACACACTGATTGGGATCATGACCGTCGCCCTCCAGCACTGGGCCACGAGCGACCCCGGCACCGTCGACCTCGCCGATTTGGTTGCAACCGCACTTTCACTCATTCGCCTGGACACCAACTGACCAGTAGTTGGATCACCATTCGATCCCCGAACGACAACTGACACTGACACGAACTCGAGGAGTGCAATGCCCACCCTTGTACGAACCACAATGCTGGCTGCCGATCCAGACCAAATCTGGTTGCTGGTAAGGCAATTCGATGAAATCGCCTCCTGGCATCCGCAAGTCCCACCCTCGGAAATGGAAGGCAACGCCAATCCGACAACACCCGGTGCCACAAGGAGATTCACCATCGACGGCCGCGTCGTAGCGCGTGAAGAACTGGTCGATCACGACGATCACAGACGGACATACAGTTACAAGGTGCTTGACCAGCCACTCCCGATCAGCGATTTCATCGCACGCATCGAAGTGCTATGGGCACCCGACGGTGCCGAAGTGCGATGGCACGCCACCTACACCGGCGCGGATGACATTATCCCCGTCGTCGAGAAGGCATTCGGCGACGAGGTCTACGCCACCGGCCTCGAGGCGCTCCGTCAACGATTCGATCGCCAGTAGCGCTTGCACCCGTGACGACGGGAGACACGAGAACGTGCGGACGGTATGGCATGTGCAAGCCGCTGGCAGAGGCCGAGGCGGCTCCGTGAACTGACACCGCCTACCGGGACCGCAGGCCCCCACCGAAGCGCAGTGAGGGGCCATCGCCACGGTCGGCTCGGCGTGATTTCGAGGATCTCCACCGCCGCTTGTGAGGGGGCGATCCCGGGCAAACAGTCCCCGGATAGGGGTGTGCCCCGGCCTCCAAAGGGGAATGGCCGGGCACTGCGCGGGCGTCTGGGGGACAGCGCATCCCGCGCAGTGCCTCGGCCATCCTTCCCCGGACGTCGGGGCACACCCCTATCCAGGGGCCGTCACATCGGATCGGTGAGATGACGGGAGGCGTCACTCCAGAGTCTCTACGCCCCCCTGCGTGTCAGCATGAGGTGAGTCCACCGGTTCACAGCAACCCCGCCTGCAGGGCGAGATACGGATCCACCAAGCGATGACGATTTCCACCCGTATGCCGGTCGAGGACAATGACCGCATGGCCTCCACCCACCCCTGCGCCGACGGACCCCGCCGGCGCATGTTCAGCCCCGCCGACAAGCTCTCCCACCTGGCCGCATACGAGCAGGCCTGCGAGACGAACGAGGGCGGGGGCGTGCCTACGCCGTGAAGGCCTGTACTCGTCGCTGATCAGCGAGTGGCGCAAACAACACGACGCCGGCGTCCTCGACGGCAAGCAGTCCGGGACGAAGATCGGCAAACTCGCCGACGAACCGGCCTCGGCCGTCGAGAATCTCGCCCGACCGGGTGATCGCCACCGCGGTGTTCGCCGACCAGGAACGCCTCGCCGGTCGAATCATGGTGCAACGCAACCAGATCCGCGCTCTGCTGGATGCGCTGCTCGCTGCACCGGCTCGGGAACTGACCACCGTGCAGGCCGCGAGCCTGCTCGGCATCACCCCGGTCCGGGTCGGTGGCGCGTTGCTGCAGGCCAAGCGGGTGCTCGACGTCGAAGGCTACGAGGTGCTGCTGCTCGACGGCGGTGTCGTCAAGCTCGACGAAGCGGCGCTGCGCGAACAGTTCGGGCTCGGCTCGTGACCGCGCCGGTCTCCCCGCGCCGACGTCGCGAGATCCTCGACGCGTTGCGCCGCGGCACCGTGCCGTCCAACGGACTCGACCAGCTCGCCGTCGGACTGGGCCGCTTCGAAACCGAACTCGACGCCGAACTGTCCGTCGTCGCCGGCGGCGGCGCCATGTTCAAGGCGGTGCGTGGCGACTACGGCTCCGGCAAGACGTTCTTCGCGCGCTGGCTCGCCGACCGCGCCACCAAACGCGGCTTCGCGGTCGCCGAGGTGCAGATCAACGAGATCGACACGCCGCTGCACAAACTCGAAACGGTGTACCGGCGCAGCATCGAATCTTTGCGGACCGCGTCGATCCCGCCGTCCGCGCTGCGACCGATCCTCGACGCGTGGCTGTTCACCATCGAAGACGACGCGGCGAAACAGGGAGCCAGCGTCGACGACCTGCTCGAACGGCGCCTCGCCGACGTGGCGACGCGCGCGCCGGTGTTCCCGATGGCGATCCGCGCCTATCGAAGGATGCTCACCGACGGTGACAACGACGGCGCCGACGGCCTGGTCGCGTGGCTCGGCGGGCAACCGCACGTCGCGGCCGCGGTCAAACGCCGCGCCGGCATCAAGGGCGACCTCGACCATTTCCTCGCCCTCGGCTTCCTCCGCGGACTGCTCGCCGTCCTCGCCGACGCCGGCAACGCCGGACTCCTGCTGGTGCTCGACGAGGTGGAGACGTTGCAGCGGGTGCGGTCCGATGCGCGCGCCAAAGCGTTGAATGCGCTGCGGCAACTCGTCGACGAGGTGCACGACGGGCACTTCCCGGGCCTGTATCTGCTGATCACCGGCACTCCGGCGTTCTTCGAGGGACGCCAGGGCATCCAGTTGCTGCCACCACTTGCGGACCCGGTTGCACACCGATTTCTCCCGCGACCCTCGCTTCGACAACCCGCGTGCCCCGCAGCTGCGGCTGACCGGGTTCGACCTGGAGCGGCTCGTCGAACTCGGCGGTCGCGTGCGCGAGTTGTTCTGCAGTGGAACCGATTCCGCGGTTCGCGTGCGCGCCGCCGCGGACGACGAGTTTCTGCGTCGCTTCGCCGCGGCGGTCGCCGGTGGGCTCGGCGGCAGGGTCGGGATCGCGCCGCGGTTGTTCCTGCGCAAACTCGTCGACGTGCTCGACGTCATCGAACTGCACCCCGATTTCGACCCGTACAGCGACTACGACGTGAAGATCGCGTCCTCGGCAATGTCGGCCGCGGAACGCGAAGTCGTGGGCGCCGACGACGTCCGGATAGAACGTTCGCCGGTCGTCGCCTTCCCGCCGGTACTACCGTGGATCGGGAGGACGCGCCGCCTCCTGTGGCAATCGGAAACGGGAAGGTACCGGACGATGGCGATCAAAGCCGTGTTGTTCGACATGGACGGAACCCTGATCGATTCGGTGTACGCGCACGTCGGAGCGTGGTGGCAGGCGTTCGCCGAGTGCGGTGTGGAGGTGCCGCACTGGGAGATCCACCGCCGGATCGGGATGGACGGTGACCGTTTGGTCGACGAACTTCTGACCGGCTTCGGGGGAGAGCAGGTCGACACCGACGCGGTTGCGGAGCGAGCGAGTGCGCTGCACAGCCGATACTACGAGGACGCGGCAAAGCGCGTGAGGCCGCTGCCGGGAGCCCGCCAACTGCTTCATGCGGTACACGAGCGCGGCCTCGTCATCGTCGTAGCGACGACCTCGTCGCCGCACGAGTTGGATCTCGCTCGAACGGTGTTGGACTGCGACTCGGTGATCTCGGCGGCTACCACCGGCGACGATGTGGAAGAGGCCAAACCCGATCCGACGGTGGTGGCGCTGGCACTCGAGCGGGCGGGCGTCGACGCCGACGACGCCGTGTTCATCGGCGACGCCACCTGGGATGCGCGCGCAGCCGGGCGTGCCGGTGTGCGTGCCATCGCGGTGCGGACCGGTGGCATCGGGGACGCCGAGCTGTGGTCCGCGGGTTTCGCGCGCATCGTCGATACACCCGCTCAGGTGCTCGCGGCAATCGACGAACTCACCGCGTCCGACGCTGATGTCGTGCGGGATCGGTAGGGGAATCTTTTCCACGCACTCAGGACGAGGGACCAGCCCCGTCCGGGGTCTTCGTCAGCGCGGAACCATTGTGGGCGGCGACATGATCGGTTTTGTCGCTGGCGATCTCGTACTGAGGTTCGTCGGCGTTCGCGCGTCGCGTGTGGCCCTTGTATTTGAAATCGGTGGTGTGGACCTTCGTGATGGTGCCGGATACCCAACCGGCTTCGGAATTCCAGCGGACGTGGTCGCCGACCGCGAACTGCTCGCTCATGTGGTGTCTCCTGTCTGCTTCGGGTATGTCACGACACCGTCGGAACTCACCGACGGCGCAGCGCCCCACTGCCCCAGCACATGCGGCTTCGGGGCGCCGTTGTTCATCAGATGCACCACAGCCCACCCCCGAGCGGTCAACGTGTTCGCGATCAGCAGGCGGTGGCAGCGCCACGGCATCGGCTCGCCGCACAGGACGGCGACGTGCCGGTCTGCGGCGAGATCGGTGAGGCGCGCGAGACCCACCTCGAAGTCGGGGGTGAGGGTGTAGTCCGCGTAGTTCTTGAAGCTGGCGTTGTGCCATCCGGCGTTGAGTGCCGGGTCGATGCCCTGCTGTTTCGGGCGTCGTCCGCCGAGTTCGGCCAGGTGCAGGTATCCGATATCGGCATCCTCGAGCCATGCCGGCATCGCGTCGGCGTCGAACTGCGGGCTCCTGCGTGAGCCCGGCATCTTGCGGACATCGACGACGAGCCCGATCTCCGCTGAGGCAAGCGTGTCGAGGACGACGGCCGGCGGGCAGGTCCAGTGGCCGATGGTCCAGAGTTCACGGGCTTCCGTGCTCACACAAGGTGCTCCTTTCCGGACGTCGTCGTTATCGACGGTAGCGGACGCCGACAGCATCGGTCACGAACCGAGACCTCCCGGTGCACTGCGACGGAGAAGTTCCTCGCTTCCACACAACCAGGCCGTGCTGACAACTGCGGGTCGTAGGGTCTACGAGGGGAGGATGGATTTCATGGCACATGTACAGCGTTTCGACCATGTCGGCATCACCGTCGCGGACCGCCTGGGCGGCTGCTGCCGAATCGTGGAACGTGACGTTGAAACGGGAGACGCTGCCGGGGCGGAAGCGCTGGACTTGTGCGGGTGAGGTGCGCACAGAAGCCTTCCGGTGGATCACGCGTTACAACACACGAATGAGGCATTCCGCTCTCGGCCAGATCTGTCCGATCGAGCTCGAGCAGCGATCGACTACGGCAGACGCTGCCGCATAGGTATTGGTGTCCACATCTCGGGGGCCCCGGATCGGATCACGTTCGCTCGCGGTCTGCGTATCATCCGCCGAACCGTCGCCGGGACGGCGGGCTTTTCCCTGGTTCCTGGAAGTAGTTGTTGCACAATGCTATTGCCGATGTATCGGCCAGGGTCAATCCTGTTCGTCATGACCGGACCTGTCCTCCTGCGGTCGAACGCGGCCGCCACAACAGATATCGTGCCGAGAAACGTGACGAGACGGCCGGTGCCGGTGGATCAGAGCTGGGAAAACCAACCTCGGTCGTCTGCGGATCGGTTCGAGACGCACCCATCGGATTTCGAAGAATCGCAACCATCGGCATCCGGACGGGTCGATACTGGAAGGCAACCCTGATTCCACCAGCGAAGCGGTGACCTGTGTCCGATCATGAGGTACTCGTAGTCGGTGCCGGCCCGGTGGGTCTGACCGCGGCCGTCGAACTGCGTCGACGCGGCATCTCGTGCCGCATCGTCGATGCGCTACCCGAGTCGGTGCAGTACGCGAAAGCCGTCGGGATCCAACCCCGCACGCTGGAAGTCTTCGAGAACATGGGTGTGCTCGCCCCCGTCCTCAACGCTGCGATTGCACTGCGCGGGCAGATCGTCTACGTCAACGGTGTCGAGCAAGGACAGATCGTTTTCGTTGTCCCGGAAGATGTTCCGTACGGATTCCTCGGGCTCCCGCAGTATTCCACCGAACGGATCCTCACCGAGCGATTGCACGTCCTCGGGTGCACCGTCGAACGGGAGACACGCCTGGTGTCGTTCGTTCAGGACGACGACGGAGTGACGGCGACCCTTGCCGGGCCGTCCGGGGAAGAAACGGTGCGCGCGTCGTACATCGTGGGCTGCGACGGAGCGCACAGCACCGTGCGGAGAACCCTCGGTCTGAGTTTCGAGGGCGCGGCGTTCGCCGAACAGTACATGCTCGGCGACGTCGAGGTGGACTGGAATCTGCCGCGCGGCTGGGCGATCCGATCGATGCACGTCACCGACGGCGACACCGACGATGTCCTGGTGTGCATTCCGCTGCCGGGCCGGAATCGGTACCGCATGTCCATGTTGGTGCCCGACGACCTGGCCACCGGGCCGGTCTCGGCCGATGTGGTTCAGCACGGATTCGAAGGTGATCGCAAACCCGAACTGCACCACATCCAGGCAGTTCTCGACCGGCTGTCCCCGGAACCCACCAGAGCGTCGTCGCTGCGATGGTCGTCGGTGTTCCGGATCAGTCACCGCATCGTCGACTCCTACGGGCGCGGCCGGGCGTTCGTAGCCGGCGACGCGGCGCACATCCACCCACCGACCGGCGCTCAGGGAATGAACACCGGTATCCAGGACGCGCACAACCTGGCGTGGAAACTCGCGCTCGCGGTGCAGGGGGTTGCTGCCGAAGGGCTCACCGAGACGTACGACACGGAACGTCGACCGGTGGGCGAGGAGGTCGTCGACCGCACGGTCCGCGACGCGCGGGAAGGGATCGGCGCCGGGGAAACCGATCCCGACTACGTCGTCAGGCGCGAGGCGCAACTTCTCATCGACTACGCGGGCAGTTCCCTCACTGGGGGAGAACGAGACGGTTCGGGGTTGGCGGCGGGTGCCCGTGCTCCGGACGCGCGCGGGCTCACCCGCGACGCGGTGTCCTTCCCGGTGCGCGTGTTCTCGTTGCTGGCGGGGACGAACCACACACTCCTGCTCTACGCACATGCGACGCCGAGCGTCGAGGACGCCGAACTGCTCGAAACTCTCGCGGCGACCGCGGAGGCGGCCACCCACGGGCGCCTGACCACCTACCTGATCGCCGCACCCGATGCGGACGTCGACGCGACGACGCTGCCGGTCGTCCGCGACACCGAACGCCAGTTTGCGCACGCATACGGCGCGGACGGTCCCGGGATGTTCGTCATCAGGCCGGACGGATACCTCGGGTATCGGCGTGATGCCTTCGATCAGGCGGGTATCGCCGCCTACTTCACGTCGACGTTCGGCTGATACCCACCACCACCCACCACCGCCCGGCGGATTCTCGATGCCGGGGGTGGATATCACGCGGCCCGGATGCCCGCGCGAACTGCCGCACCCGGCCACGCCTGGCGCATGTCGTCCGGCATGCTGAACTGGACGCGATACGACATGGTGGGAGAACACGTGCCGGACGATCGACGAGCGCCCAAGCGCCGCACAACCGAGCGGGGCAGTGGATGACCGACGACGCCTTCGCCCTGCTGCACCCCGGAGTCCAATACCACCTGGCCAACACGCTGCGCTGGGACGGACTGCGACCCACCCAGGCAGCGGCCGTCGCCCCGATCCTCGCCGGCGACGACACTCTCGTGCTGGCGCCGACCGCCGGCGGCAAGACCGAAGCTGCCGCCTTCCCGCTGCTGTCGGCGATGGCGCACCACGACTGGCAGGGCACCTCGGTGCTGTACGTGTGCCCGCTGCGGGCACTGCTGAACAACCTGCAACCACGCCTGCACGGCTACGCCCAGTGGCTCGGCCGCAGCGCCGCCGTGTGGCACGGTGACGTGAACCGATCCGCCCGCACACGCATCCTGCGCGAGAGACCCGACATCCTGCTCACCACCCCCGAATCGCTCGAGGCGATGCTCGTGTCCACCAAGGTCGATCCGCGGGTCCTGTTCGCCGGGCTGCGGGCCGTCGTCGTCGACGAGGTCCACGCCTTCGCCGGCGACGACCGCGGGTGGCACCTGCTCGCCGTCCTCGAACGACTCGCGCGTGTCGCGGGCCGCGACCTCCAACGCATCGGGCTGTCCGCCACCGTCGGCAATCCCGACGAGTTGCTGTCGTGGCTGCAGGGCAGCGCCACCGCCCGTCCCCGGCGCGTCGTCGCCCCGGATGCCGGAGCGCCCGCGACTGCGCCGGACATCACCGTCGACTATGTCGGATCTGTAGCCAACGCCGCGACGATCATCGCCTCTCTGCACCACGGCGAGAAGCGGTTGGTGTTCGTCGACTCGCGTCGTCGCGCAGAGGAATTGGGCGCCGCGCTGCGTGATCGCGGCATCACCACATTCCTGTCGCATTCATCGCTGTCCGCGGCCGAACGGCGCCGATCCGAGGACGCGTTCGCCGAATCCCGCGACACGGTGATCGTCGCGACGTCCACCCTCGAACTCGGCATCGATGTCGGCGACCTCGACCAGGTGATCCAGATCGGCGCTCCCCGCACCGTCGCGGCGTTTCTGCAGCGGCTCGGTCGTACCGGCCGACGCTCTGGGACAGTTCGAAACTGCCTGTTCCTCTGTCTCGACGACGAACAGGAACTCCTCGCCCTCGGCATGCTCGACCGCTGGGCCCGCGGCTGGGTCGAACCGATCACGCCACCGCCGTTCCCGCGGCACATCGCCGCGCAGCAGATGATGGCGTTGCGCCTGCAGGAACACCGACTCGGCGCATCGAGTTGGCGGAGCTGGTGGGGAAGCCTGCCGATCTTCGACGACACCGCCGACAGCATCATGGAATTCCTGTGTGAGCAAGGATTTTTCGATCGAGACGGGGAGTTCCTGCACATCGGGCCGGAGACGGAACGCCGATTCGGCCGCTGCTACTTCTCCGACCTGACCGCGGTGTTCAGTGCACCACCGGAATTCACGGTCCTCGCCGGGCGCAACGAAGTCGGCGCCATCGGCACCGATCTGCTGACCGAGGAGATCGACGGCCCCCGGATACTGTTGCTCGCCGGCCGTTCGTGGCAGGTCACCCACATCGACTGGCAACGACGACGGTGCTTCGTCGAGCCCGTCGATTCCGGTGGCCGAGCCAGGTGGTCCGGGCTCGGCGGAGGTGTTTCGTACGAGATCACCCAGGGTATGCGTTCGGTGCTGCTCGGCGCGACACCAGCGGGTGTCACGTTGACGCGCCGAGCCCGAGCGACGCTCGGCGACCTACGCGCAACGTACCGTCCCGCCGTCGACCCCGACACGGTCGTGCTCGCGCTTCCGACCGACGGCACCGGACGGTGGTGGACATGGGCGGGTACCGCGGCCAATCGCACGCTGCAGGCATCGCTGCCGGACCTGATCGACCCTCGGCAGCGCATCGACGAGAAATCGTTGCGGCTGCTGCCCGAGGTCACCGCACACGACGTGTCCGCCGCGCTCACCCGGATCGCGTGGCGCACCCCGCTGGTCGCGGCGAACGCGGTGTCCGGACTGAAGTTCTCCGCCGCGCTGCCGCCGGGACTCGCCGAGCAGACCCTCGCCGAGCGACTCGGGGACGACCTCGGTGCTCGCCGGGCGGCGGAGGTACCGCGTACGATCCGCCGCAGTATCGAATAGCCGTGCGTTCTTCGCCGTTGTCGGCGAAATCGAACCGAGTGACGCGACCCCACCGCGCTCCGCGGATCTCGACCCACCAGCCATCGACGAATCGCAAGGAGTTGCCATGTACTCGATCATCCCGCTGCCTGCCCGTGTCGAAGCCACCGCCGGTGACCCGGTCTGCGTGCGGGCGGGCGACACCGTCACGTGGTCCGACCCCGTGCTCGATGCACTCGCCGGGCAGTTCGTGCAGGACGTCGAACGCGCGTGCGGTCTCCGTCTCGAGACCGGGCGGGTAGGGCTGATCGAACTCGTCCTCGCCGACGAGATTCCGGGACTCGACATGCTCCCCGCGACTCGTGGAGTCAGCCCGACCGACGGCGACCCGGCAGACGAGCGGTACCGCCTGCGGGTGGGAAACGGCAGAATCCGCATCGCCGGCACACGGCCGGAAGGGATCTTCCGCGGCCTCACCACCCTGATCCAGATGATCGGCGTGATCCCGGACGGCGCCGACAGTGTGGCATTGGACCCGATCGAAATCCACGACGCGCCGCGATACGCGTGGCGGGGACTGTCGTTGGACGTGGTGCGGCGGTTCATGCCGACCGGCGAAGTCACCCAGGTCATCGACCAGCTCGCCCGGTTCAAGATGAATGTGCTGCACCTGCATCTGACGGACAACGAGGGCTGGCGCCTCGAGATCACCGAACGCCCACGGCTGACCGAGATCGGCGGGTCGACGGCGGCGGGGGAGCGTCCCGGTGGGTTCTACACCCAGCAGCAGTACCGCGAACTCGTCGACTACGCCGCGGACCGGTTCGTCACCGTCGTACCAGAAATCGACATGCCGGGCCACGCGGCCGCCGCCATCGCCTCGTACCCCGAATTGCTGCCGGGCGGCGGGTCGCCGGCCGATCCGTCGTCGTCGGCGCTCGATCCGGCGGTGCCGGGCACCATGGATTTCGTTCGCGCGGTCCTCACCGAGGTCGCGGCGCTCACCCCGGGCGCCTATCTTCACGCCGGTGGCGACGAAGTGTTCGGGATGGACGACGAGGTGTATCGGCGGTTCATGACCGAGGCTCAAACCATCGTCCGCGAACTGGGAAAGAAACTGGTCAGCTGGCAGGAGGCGGCGCGGGCGGGGGTGAGCGCGGGCTCGGTGTCGCAGTACTGGATGAACAGTGACCTCGACACGAGCATGCTGAGCAACGCTGCAGAACACGGTATCGACATCCCGGCCGAGTTCCTGCCGAGCATCGAAGCCAGTCTCCGGCAGGCACGCGGAGACGTGACTCGGGCATTGGCGTCCGGCGCGGTGATCCTGCTGTCACCGTCGTCCCTGATCTATCTCGACAACCCGTACACCGAACCCGGACCCGCCGACCAGGAGGATCAGCGCGCACGACTGGGTATGCGGCTGTACCCGGGGAACACGGTCGAGTCGGCCGTCGACTGGGATCCGCTCGACGTGCACACCGACATCGATTCGGACGACACGATAGCCGGTGTCGAAGCCGCCCTGTGGTGCGAAACCGTCGACCGGTTCGAGGACGCCCAGTTCCTGATGCAACCGCGTCTGGCCGGGGCCGCCGAACGGGCCTGGGCACCGGCAGGACCGTTCGATTGGAGTGACTACGCGGTGCGGCTCGCCGGGCAGGCACCCCTGTGGCGGCGCGACGGCTGGGACTTCTTCCGGTCGGCCTCGGTCGAGTGGACGTAGGTCACCTGCTCTGACGTCGTCGCCCGCGGCGGAACCACGCACCACCCATCGCAATTCGGAACGAACCTTCGCAGGCGTTTCCGCTCCCGTTTCCCGGGTATTCGCGGCAGGGACGAGGAGGTCGGACGAAATGCCTGTGTGGGGATGGATCTTGATCGTGGTACTCGCGGTGATCGCCGTCGTCGCGGTGGCTGCGGCGATCGCCGCTGCCCGCTCGGCCCGGAGTCGCACGCGGACGGAGCACCTGCAAGAGCGGTTCGGACCCGAGTACGAACGGACGGTCGACGAGGCCGGAAACCGGCATTCCGCGGAGAAGGAACTCGTGGACCGGGAGAAGATGCGGGATGCTCTCGACATCGTCGCGCTCCCGCCGGCGGCGCGAGAAAAGTATCAACAGTCCTGGCTGACGGTGCAGGCCGCGTTCATCGACGATCCGTCGAACGCGGTCGGTCGTGCGGATCGGCTCGTCACCGAGGTCATGCGTGAGCGGGGCTACCCTGTCGACGACTTCGAGCGGCGCGCAGCCGACATCTCGGTCGACCATCCTGAGGTAGCCGACAACTATCGGACCGCTCACGAGATCTACCGGAAGCAGCAGAACGGCGCCGCCGGCACGGAGGACCAGCGCGAGGCGTTCCTGCACTATCGGACGCTTTTCGAGTCGTTGCTAGAGGGCGGCACCGGCGAGGACGATCAACAAGGAGTGGGCACATGACAACTCAGGGTTCGTATTCCGACGACGCGACGACCCAGGGGCAGGGACTTCCGAACGAGGCCGTCGAGTCGACGTCTGCGCGAGGCGACGCGGATTCTCGCCACGAACTGTTCGCCGCCGACGAGTTGTCGACGTTCAAGACGCGCTGGGACGAAGTCCAGGCGCAATTCGTCGATGATCCCAGGGACTGCGTCCGCAATGCGGACACTCTGGTATCCGACGTCGTCGAGCGACTCACGAGCGGTTTCGCCGAAGCG
Source organism: Rhodococcus sp. (in: high G+C Gram-positive bacteria) (assembly GCF_049299235.1). Classification (GTDB taxonomy): domain Bacteria; phylum Actinomycetota; class Actinomycetes; order Mycobacteriales; family Mycobacteriaceae; genus Rhodococcus. Next base: position 13,071 of record NZ_JBAQXC010000139.1, read on the forward strand.
CGTTCGCGGCTCGAGGAGCAATGGGCTCGGGGCGACGAAGCGTCGACAGAAGATCTTCGGGTCGCATTGAAACGGTACCGCGAGTTCTTCCAGCGGTTGCTCTCGATCTGAGCGAGTCGCCGGGACGCCGCCGTTGTCCCGGCGACCCTACGCTGGTGCGTCGATCGACGGGCGGAAGTCGGAACGACCGCCACCCCGGATCCCGTCAGGGTTGTCGACGGCTCATCGACATCGATGTCGGCCACCATGTGCCGACGGCCCGCGACTCTCATTGCGAGATCGCGACGCAACTGTCGAATGTCGCTGTATTCACGCGGTTGGTGGTGAAGCCGTCCTCACCGTCAGGCGAGCAGTGCGCGGATGTCGTCGGCGGTCAGCGCGGACGAGAACATCTCACCGTCGTCGACGACGGAGGAGAACAACTCGGCCTTGCGCAGTTGCAGCGCCCGCACTTTCGCTTCGATGGTGTCGCGGGCGATCAACCGGTACACCATGACGTTGCGGGTCTGCCCGATGCGGTGGGTACGGTCGACGGCCTGCGCTTCCGTCGCGGGATTCCACCACGGGTCGAGCAGGAAACAATAGTCCGCCTCCACCAGGTTCAACCCGAACCCGCCGGCTTTGAGACTGATGAGGAACACCGGCGCCGACCCGGATTTGAAGTCTGCGAGCACCGTCCCGCGTTTGCGGGTCTTACCGTCCAGATACAGATAGTCGATGCCCGCGGCGTCGAGCCGTGCCCGGACACGATCGAAGAATCCGGTGAACTGGCTGAACACCAATGCGCGGTGCCCACCGGCGATCACGTCGTCGAGTTGTTCGAGCAGCGCGTCGATTTTCGCGGAGCCGACCTTGTGGTGTGCATCGTCGACCAGCGCCGGATCGAGGCTCATCTGCCGCAGTAGCGTCAGCGACCGCAGGATCGTGAAGCGGTTGCGGTCCAGGTCGTCGACGAGGCCGAGAATCTTCTGTCGCTCCCGCTGCAACTGCCGATCGTAGAGGGTGCGATGCTTCGGTGCGAGTTCCACCTCGAGCACCTGCTCCTGCTTGTCCGGTAGGTCGGGGGCGACCTGCTCCTTGGTGCGGCGCAACATCAGTGGTTTGATCCGTTGCCGCAACTGCACGAGAAGCTCGGGGCTGGAACCACTCTCGATGGGCTTGCGGTAGTAGTCCTGGAACTTCGTCGGGTTCGGGAACAGGCCGGGTGCGGTGATCGACAGCAGCGACCACAATTCCATCAGGTTGTTCTCCATCGGGGTGCCGGTGATCGCGACCTTCAGCGGCGCCTCGATCTGGCGCACACACTGATACGCCTTGGCGCGATGGTTCTTCACGAACTGTGCTTCGTCGAGCAGCAGCATCGACCAACCCTGTTCGAGATAGTCGTCGATGTCCAGGCGCAGCAACGTGTACGAGGTGACGACCACATCGATACCGTCGAGCAACTCACCCAGTCCCACCCCGCGCTTGCCGGACGTCTCGGCGATCGCGAGGACATTCAGATCGGGGGTGAACTGCCGTGCCTCGGACGCCCAGTTCGACACCACCGACGTCGGTGCGACGATGAGCACCGGCGCATCATCGGGACGCTTGGTGCGGGCATGGCAGATCAGGGCGAGCGACTGGAGCGTCTTGCCGAGTCCCATGTCGTCGGCCAGAACGCCGCCGAGTCCGTGCGTCCACAGGAACGTCAGCCAGCGGAACCCGTCGAGCTGATACGGCCGCAGCGTGGCCTGCAGCGCTTTCGGTGCCCGTGTCTTCGCGGCAGATTTCACCTCGAGCAGGCCCTGCACCTGCTTCTTCCACGCCGCGGCCTGCCGGTCGACGACACCGAGTTCCGCCAGCTCCTCCCACATTCCTGCCTGGAAACGGCTCAGCCGCAACCGATCCGGGTCGTCATCCTCGTGGAGCGCGCGGGCCTCCTCGACGAGCCGACGCAACTGCTGCAACTCGGGCTTGTCCAGCGACAGATACGCCCCGTCCGGCAGCATCAGAAACGACGCGCCGTCGCTGAGCGCGGTGAACACCTCCCGGAACGGCACGGTCGCACCGTCGAGTTCGATGGTGATGTTCAGATCGAACCAATCGGAGTCGCCGGTGGCCTTGGTGGACAACCCGATCCGCAGGCTGTCGCTCACATCGCGATAGTCGGCGGGCGTGCCCTCGATTCGTACGTCCACATCGTCGCGGCCGGACAGCAACGGCAGCAACTCGGTGGTGAAACGGGCGGTGTCGAACCCCCCGAGTGTCGACTGGGACAGCAACCGCCCGCCGATGTGGTTGTCCAGCCCGAACGGCGTCAGCATGGGCCGGATCACGGCGAGCAGACGGTCCTCCGCGTCACTGTCGCGGACCGCGTCGCCACGGCCGTCGTACAGGTCCACGGCGTGCTCGGCGTCGCCGATCGTGTAAAGGAACTGCCACTGTAGGTCGGTACAATGCCCGGTGCGGTAGGCGACGCGCAGCAGGAGCACGGGGCCGCTCACCGTGGGGGCGGTGAACGAGCCGTCGACGGAGGTCACCGTCGCGGTCCGCTGCAACTGCGGATAGTAGGTCGCCGAGAAGCGGGGCACCTGGTCGGCCGGCACCGTCAGCGCGGCCTTGTCCAGCAGCAGCCGCTGCATCCCGTCGGCTGCGTGCCCGCGCAGGCGAGCAATGCGGAACGGCAACTCGGCCGGACCGGACTCGGTCCGGTCGCCGGACGGCAGGTAGATCACCCCGTGCGCGGGCTCACCGACGAACCCCACCACCGTGACGGCCGGGTCGTCGCCGTCGACATGCACCGTGGGGGTCACCGAGAGACCGGGGCCGGTGTCGGCCAGGTCGATGCACACCCGCGCCACCCCCGGCGGCGGCACCGCGCCGAGCGACTTGCGGGCATAGCGCAGTTCGATGCCGAGGGCGAGCGCATCGTCGAGCAGCGACCACAGTCGCGGCGACATGGCGGTCAAATCGAGAGCGGCGGTTGCCGTGGAGCTGTAGTGCACCCGTGACGCCGATTGCACCAGCGCCGCCAACTCGAGCAGCAACCGTTGGTGCGCGCGGTCCGCGTCGTGCGTATACCGCAGCGACGACCAGGAGAGATTCCCCGCCACCCACCCGGTGCGACCAGGACGCAACAACCGTGCGGTCAGCCTCGGCATCGGCGCGTTCGCCGGTGCCGACAACGCCAACTGCAACGCCAACGGCACGCCGTCGCCGGTGCCCTCGGGCCGAACGATCGTGTCGAGCGTGTGTTCCCACGACGGTTTCGCCGGTGCGACGACCGTTTGCCGCGACGCCAGCGTGAGCACCAACGCCACGACGTGCTTGCAGTTGTATCCGACCGGGCAACTGCACTCACCGAATTCGAACTCGACGCCGCGCGGGTTGGACCGGAGAACAGCGACACTCTCGTAGACGTCGGTACCCGCGACCTCACCGATCACCGCCATCTGCCGCTCGTCGAATTCGCAGCGCAGGACGGCACCGTCGCGGGCATACCGCGCACCGCGCGAGTACGCGCCCTGGCCTATCTCCGCGACCATCGATTGGACGAGGAGGTCGAGTCGGCGCAGTGAGGACATGGGTGGACAGTCTATGCGCACGTAGATCCGCGATAGAGCGCGCCGCGTGGCTGCTGGACTGCGCACATCTTGTTGCGACACGCCGAGGCGGCGCAACAAAATGTGCACGCTCACCGCCGGCCTGTCTGCGCTCCTTTCGGAACTTCCCCTACCGGGACGGTATCGGCCGCGGGCGGGAAACCACTCGCCGACGGTGACTACCCTCGAAGAATGACCGCGAATCCGGATACGCCAGCACGCACGACCACGGCGATCGTCGGCCTCGAGGCCACGTTCGCCGACGCGGTGCCGACCCTGGCCGTGCCGTGGCAGGGCGCCGACGTCCCGAAACCGGCACTGCTCGTCCTCAACGACGATCTCGCGGCCGCGCTGCGGCTGGACCCGACGAGACTACGCACCGACGACGGGATCGCAGCCTTGTCCGGGGCGGCAGCACCCGCCGATGCGACACCCGTCGCGATGGCCTACGCGGGCCACCAGTTCGGCGGGTACGCCCCGCTGCTCGGTGACGGTCGCGCACTGCTCCTCGGCGAACTCGTCGGCGTGGACGGGCAGCGGGTGGATCTGCACCTCAAAGGCTCCGGACCCACCCCGTTCTCCCGCGGCGGAGACGGTTTCGCCGTGGTCGGCCCGATGCTGCGTGAATATCTCGTCAGCGAAGCCATGCACGCCCTCGGCATCCCCACCACACGATCACTGTCGGTGGTGGCCACCGGACGGCCGGTGCACCGCGACGGTGCCGAGCCGGGGGCGGTCCTCGCGCGGGTCGCCTCGAGTCACCTGCGGGTCGGTACCTTCGAACTTGCCGCCAGACACGGCGAGATCCTGCGCACCCTCGCCGACTATGCGATCGGGCGGCACTATCCGAACCTGGCGAATCGACCCGAGTCGGGGGAGGGCAACCGCTATCTCGCGTTCTTCGACGCCGTGGTCGCGGCGCAGGCGTCGCTGGTGGCGCAGTGGATGCTCGTCGGTTTCGTGCACGGCGTGATGAACACCGACAACACGACCATCTCCGGAGAAACCATCGACTACGGCCCCTGTGCCTTTCTCGACGCCTACCACCCGTCGGCGGTGTTCAGCTCGATCGACCACAGTGGTCGCTACGCCTTCGGAAACCAACCTGCGGTCCTGAAATGGAACCTCGCGCGTTTCGCCGAAACACTACTGCCGTTGTTCGATGCGACACCCGACGACGCGATCGCCGCCGCCACCGCGGTGCTCGACACGTTCGACGAACGCTACGCGCACCACCATGACACCGGCATGGCAGCCAAACTCGGCCTGACCGAGATGCTCGACCGCACCCTGATCGACGACCTGCTCGCGACGATGGCCGATCAGGGCATGGACTTCACCGGCACTTTCCGCGCGCTCGCCGACGAACTGCGCGGCGCACCGGCAGCGCTCGACGACCTGGTTGCTCGTGCGACGATCGGCCCGTGGCTGCGGCGATGGCGGGAGGCGCTGGCCGTGCAGGGTCGCGGCGACATCGAGACGGCCGAGGCGATGGATGCCGTCAACCCCAGCTACATTCCGCGTAACCACCTGCTCGATGCTGCGCTGCGTGCGGCGACCGACGGTGACCTCGCCCCGTTCCGGACGTTGCTCGAGGTGGTGACGCATCCGTTCGAGCGGCGCGACGAATGGTCGCGGTACGCCGAACCGGCGCCGAAGGAGTTCAGCGCCTGCTTCCGAACGTTCTGCGGCACCTGACGATCAGTGCGCGAACAGGCCCACGGGCACGCGAACGTGCGCGGCCGGCCGATTCCGGTCCGGAAGCAGGACACCGGCGACGACAATCGACGATGAGTTTCCCGGCCGCCGCCGGTCTCAACATCCGTACCGATCCTCGACCACGGAGTTGTCATGACGCAGTTGCTGAAAGTGCAGAACTTCACCGTCTCCAGCGACGGCATCGCCGCCGGTGAACATCAAAGTTTCGAGCTTCCGTTCGGCCTCGACCACAGGAACCTGATGTCCTGGGCAGGGGCGACCGCGAGTTGGCCGAACCGCACCAACCCCGGCGGAACCCGCGGCCTCGACGACTACTTCGCCCGCGACTTCTCCCACAATATCGGCGCCGAGATCATGGGCCGCAACAAGTTCGGTCCGCAGCGCGGGCCGTGGGAGAACCTCGACTGGCAGGGCTGGTGGGGCGACGAACCGCCGTTCCACACCCCGGTGTTCGTCCTGACTCACCACCCGCGCCCGACCCTCACCCTGTCGGACACGACGTTCGACTTCGTCGACGGTGAACCGGCAGCGGTCCTCGAGCGGGCGAAGGTCGCCGCGCAGGGACGGGACGTGCGACTCGGAGGTGGTGTCACCACCATTCGGGAGTTCCTCGACACCGACCTCGTCGACACTCTGCACGTGGCGGTCGCGCCGGTGACGTTCGGGCAGGGGTTGCGGCTGTGGGAGTCACCGGACGACCTGAACGACCGGTTCCACCATGAGGTGGTGCCCAGCCCGAGCGGCATCGTCCACCACCTGTTCTGGCGGCGCTGAACCTTCCCGACTACTGCAAGCACAGGCGGGTGGCGGTCGGAACCAGCCGTCGGGGGGAACGGATCGTCGGCGTATCCGGTGGATAGAGTCCGGTCGTACTCGCGACCTTCCGTGAATACCGATCAATTCTGTGTGGATTCGTGTTCGCGTGGCGGATGTAAATCCACATAGAACGTCGATGCGAAAGCCCGCGGTCCCCGATGCGACATGACCCTCAGCGCGATCCTGGTGAGGAAACCTCACTGGCCCTGAACTGGGGAAATGGGGCCTTCCCGGGACTCTGGACGGTTCGAAGTGGTTCATTCACGCTTGCGTGCCCCGAACATGCGCATCCAGTGAAGGATTCTCGTCCTTTCGGGATTGCAGAGGAGAAAGGTGGGATGTCGACCTTTGCCGGTGACTGAGATCCAGGTCAATTCCTCGCGTGGATAATCAGAAAGAAAGTCTACCAGTTGCTGGGTGATCGTCAACAATTTTTTGTCCCCGCCGGTGTGCTTCAATCTCCTGCGATAGATGCGCAGCAGGCTGTCCGTCGATGCTCGGCTCACTTCGATTTCTGTTGCCGATGAAATAATAGAAACCAGGGATTGATCAGTTACCCCCCGTGGAACAGCCTCGATTGCGAGTCGCAGCAACTTCTCGCGTGGCATATCAATATCGTGCTTTTTTTCGGCGTTCAATATTTCCCCTTCGGGTATTTTCCTTGATTTGTCATACTTTGGGTACGCGAGTGATTCTTCCTATTTCGTGCATGCTCCATGCGCCTTGGTTGATGCTGACATCTGCGTCGGTCACCGTGCCCATGATGGTAACCTCGGACTCGGGATAGGGATATTTGATTCCTCCGACGCGTTGGTATTCAGGTCGTCTGCGTTCGGGATTCGCATTACCACGCCGGGGCGGGGCAATTCTGATGCCGCGTCGAGTGCGACGTCCCCGTGGAGCGTTTTGATACATGCGCTGAAATTCGTCAGGCGAATTAGACGTTTGGTGCGGAACGCCGCGGTACAGGTAGGGCTCTTCGTGCGGATCCCACGATCCGCCGTCGGTATTCCCGCATGCCCAGGTGGATCGATGTGCCGCTGTCGATCAGCTGAATTCTCCTGTGCTCGTAGAGTGCTGCGAATTCGGTGTCGGTGGTGCCGGTGTATCCGACCTGGTCGCGTTCGATGGTGGCGTCGGTGATGCGGCCGCAGTGCGCGACCAAGCCTGCCACGTGCGCGTTGACATAGTTGACTCACCGTAGGTTGCTTGGGTTGACGACATTGACATTATGGGAGGATCTCGCATGAACACCCTGGTCGAACAGGAACGCAAACTCCTGGACCGTCACACCCGCCGCGTCCACTAGACATTTGCGAACGCGCGCGCAGCCGGCGTCCCCGCCGAGGTCTTCGCGACGTCGAGTCGATCGCCGCCTCGACGGCTGCGGCACTGCCGACCGATCGCATCTACGACCAGTTGGTCGGTCCCTTCTACGACACCGGCGGCCTGACCCGGTGGTGGAGCATCAGCCGCCAAGCGGTGAACAAGGCCGTGGCCACCGACTCCGTGATCGCCTGCCGACTCGCCGACGACGGTCAGTGGGTCTATCCCACCTGGCAGTTCACGGACACGGGGACGGTGCACCCGAACCTGATCACCCTGTGGAGGACCCTGCGCGGCGCCGCCGACCCATGGACCTGCGCCGTGTGGCTGCGCAACTCGCAGCCCGAACTCGGCGATCGCAGCGCGCACCGCGAACGGGCCCTGGTGGTTCTCCTCCGTCGGCGGCGGCCGGTTCGATCTGACACCGCCGCGTGGCACCTGCTACCTCGCGTTCGACGAGCGCACCGCGATCCGGGAGACCGTCGGCGAGGCGCTGGCGACGACCGGCGTGATCAGTGCGGACTTCGCCGCTGACCGGCAGCTGTCGATCCTGGCCCTGCCGCACGACCACCCGGTCGCCGACACCTGCGCGGAGCAGGCCGCGGACTTCGGTCTCACCCCCGGTGCGGTTTCACTGTCACAGGCCTGCCGCGTTCGGTGCGGATCGTCTCACCGCCCGTGAGCTGACTGCATCATTGTGTCGATTGCGGACAGAAGTAGTTCGCCATCTGTGACTGTGAGACCCAAATCATGTTGAGCACCAACAGTTCTTTATCGGTGTCGTAGCGGTGATAGTCGACGACGGTCCGTACGATCGCCCAGTTCATCTGCTCTACGTGGTAGCCGTCGTCGGAGTTGCCGGGCCGCGACCGGGTGAATGCGATCTCGCGTTTCTCGTACCAGTCGAGCAGGTGATCATTGATGAACTCACTGCCGTTGCCGGAAGTCCACGCCCAGGATCGGGACGGCATGATTTTCGCGATGTCGTCGAGGACGGCGAACATCCGTCTGCGGGCCTCGTTGCACACGCTGCGGTCCTCACGCGACACGCCGTACGCGGGCATTTCGAATGAGTCAACGCGGTCCGTATGCCGCGGCGCCGCCCGCTGATACATTGGCATGCATGCTGCTCAGCCGCCTGATGCAGGACGCGCATGCCGCCACACCCGACAAAGCCGCTCTCATATTCGAGGACACCGTGCTGTCGTATCGGGAGCTGCACGACGCGATCGAATGTTCGGCACGGGGCCTGCTCTCGCTCGGCGTCGGCCGCGGCGATCGGGTGGCGATCTTCATGCGCAACCGCTGGGAGTACGTCGAACTGTACTTCGCGTGCTTTCGCATCGGTGCGATCGCGGTGCCGCTGAACCACCGGTTCCAGACCGACGAGGTGCTCTTCGCGATCAATCACTGCACGGCGAAGTTGCTGATCGTCGACGAGACACTGCTGCCGATCGTGACGGACGTGCCCGAGCAGGCGGAAAACCTCATCGGGATGTACGTGTACGGCGGCACCGTGGCATCCGACGCGCCGAACCAGTGGAGCGGTGTGGTGGCCGCGGCATCCGATTCGGTCGTCGGACCCGAGGTCGACGACGACGATCCCGCGATGATCCTCTACACCTCGGGCAGCACGGGCAAGCCGAAGGGTGTCACCCACACGCATCGCTCGATCGGAGCGACCGCGGCGAGCCGGGTGACCACTCAGCAGCTGGACGCCGACGACATCTCGCTGGCCGCCACTGCGATCTGCCATGCCGGAGCCGCGATCGGCGTGACATTTCCGACCCTGCACGCAGGCGGCACGGTAGTGATCCTCGCGGAGAGCGATCCGGGGCTGTTCCTCGACGCAGTGAACGCGCACCGGCCCACGCGCACCGTGCTGCTGCCCGCGCAGCTACTCGACGCCGTGACCGACCCGCGCGCGACGAGCGTGGACTTCGGGTGCTTCCGTGAGGTCGCGTGCGGTGGCGATCAAATGTCGTCCGACCTCTATGACGAGTTCGCGAAGGTCACCGATCTGCAGCTCAACCAGCTGTACGGCCTCACCGAATGCGAGGCCGTCAGTATGAACCCGCCGTTCGGGATGATTGAGCGTGGCTCGTTCGGCCTTCCCCGCGCCGGCGTCGAGGTGCGGATCGTCGCGGCGGCCCTGACTGCGAACGACACCGACGGTTCGCCGGTGCGGGACGCCGCACCCGGTGAAACCGGCGAAATCTGGGTGCGTAGTGACTCGGTGATGACCGGGTACTGGGACGACCTCGAGCACACCGCGGCGACCTTCGTCGGTGACTGGCTGCGCACCGGCGATCTGGGTAGCCGCGACGCCGACCACTACCTGCACTTTCAAGGGCGCATCAAAGAGATCATCATCAAGGGCGGTTCCAACATCGCCCCCGGTGAAGTGGAGGATGTGCTCGAGGCGAGTCCCGGCGTCGAGCTGTGTGGGGTAGTCGGCACGCCAGACGCGCGGCTCGGGGCGCTCGTGCATGCGTTCGTCGAGCTGAAGCACGACCTCGCCGACCCGCCCACCGAAGCCGACCTGAGGGCGTTGGCCGCCGAGCGGCTGGCGGCCTACAAGGTGCCCGATCGCTGGACGTTCGTGGCGGATCTGCCGCGCAACCACGTTGGCAAGATCGACCGGCACGCGCTGCATCGTCGCGCAGTCGAACTCGACGCGAGGTAGGGCGCGGGTCGGTGAATGAGACTCGCCGACTGTCTCACCAATCAGCCTGTAATGCAGCAAAATTCAGCACTTTGGACGGTCAGGGTGCTACTGGCACCGCCTGAGGCACTCGGTGTCGAAGCGCCCGGTTCGCATGCGTGCATCCCGTGGTGACCGCTCGTGGCGCGTCGTGCCGGAAGACTCGACGACGACAGCGAACCCATCAACGAGAAGCACGCGGAATGACGTACGGCGCTGCCGATCTATCGGGACTGCGCCGGGACATGACCCCGGGTGCGGGCCGGTCGGCCGGCGTCACGACCGACGACGTCGGCCCGCCTTGGCCACAGTGTCGAAGCCGGGCAGAACATCGGATACCCGATGTCCGTGAGCATTCCGACGCCACCGACCGGCTACCTCACCGGGTGGCCGGTGCGTTCGGGCTTCGCATCGACTTCGCGGGTAGGTCGGACGTCGCGAGCCAGGAATACCGGGCCATCCAGCAGAAGGCGACAAGCATCACGATGTCGGCGACGAACGCAACAGGGGTCGAGCGGGTGACGCGAGCGACGGGAAACGCGATCGCCGCGACGCACAGGAGCGCGACACACCATCGAGGCGACATCCGCGTGTGCCACTGCATCGCGCCGAGAACGATCAGCGCGAGGGGAAATGCCGGGCCCGCGAGCACGAATACGACCGTCCCTCCGGTCGGGTAGCCCTCGAACGCAGCGAGGGCAGAACTGTCATCCACACCGAACACGCCCTCGAAGAAGCCCTGTAGCCCGAACGCGACGGTGCCGAACATGCCGATCAATACCAGAAGAAACCAGAGTGCGGAGACAACAGGAAAGGCCGGGCGAAGCCTCTCGTGTTCCCCGAGAAGGCCGAACACCCACGGCACCGTCGACACGGCGATGAGCATGCCGCCGACGATCCCGTAGTGTCCGTCGTTCCAGAACAGGGGCGACAGCGCGAAGATCGCCGGCCCTACGACGAGCCCGAGAATCTGCAATCGAGGCACCAGCATGGCACCGATGCTAACCGACTCGAGCCGTTCCGGAGTGCGTTGATCCGAACTGAATTCGGCTGGAATGCCTCGGCGCGTGACCCGCTCGCCGCCGCGCTCACCTCAACCTCGGTGATCTCGTGAGCAATGTCCGAGTACGTGTGCGCTGTGGTGATCGCTTGGGCAGTACCATCCGCACCTGCGGATCCGAACTGGTTTACCGGCCCGGCTGGAGCAGTGAACGGACCGAACCCGGCAGCGGCACCGCGGAATCGGTGAGCGGGGACCGCTCCGGGGTACCCGCGACGGTACGCAGCGGGACGACCCCGGCCCACACGCTGTGGTCTTCACCGTCGTCGGTGTCCTCGCCGGGTCCGGCCGCGCGGATCTTCACGCTCACCTCGTCCAACGGAAGTTCGAGCACCGTCGTCGCGGCGAGTTCCTTCACGGACGGGGGTCGGACCTCGTTCCACCGGCCGGGCATGAGACGGTCGGTGACCGCTCGCAGCGCGTCGTACTTCTCGTCGTCGGGGACCGGGGTCGCGACCCCGAAGACGACGGCGCTGCGGTAGTTCATGCTGCTGCCGAACGTCGAGCGGGCGAACACCAGGCCGTCGAGGTGGGTGACGGCGACCGACACCTCGAGCCCGCCGCGTGCGGCGAGGAACGCGCCCGCGCCCGTCGACCCGTGCAGCAACAGACGATTGCCGTCCCGCCCGAACGACATCGGCAATACCACCGGATAGCCGAGACGGACGAACGCGACGTGCGCGACCTGCGCGTCGTCGAGGAGGCTGTGCAGGACAGTCCGATCGTCGGTGCCTCGGTCCGGTTTCCGGTTGATCCGGGTGCGTTCGTTCACGGCCCGATCCAAGCAGTCGGTCGTGTCGCCCGACAATCGAATATCGGGCTCCGGCCGGACCCGTGCGGCCGGGCTCCGGGGTACCGAGGTTGCGAAAACCTCCGACCCTGCTACGGTTCCACGCGACAACTCAACACACACGGGAGTTCGCACCAGCGGGCTGAGAGGACGGCTAGCTCGTATCGAGCGACAGGGCCGTCGACCGTACGAACCTGACCGGGTAATGCCGGCGTAGGGAGCGAACATGAGGGATACCTCTGCCTTGTCGGCTGCTGTCACCACCGGACCGATCGACGGCAGCAGCAAACACTACGAGATGGTCGACGGGTTGGCGGTGCCGTTCCGACGTGTCCACTTGAGCACCGGCGACCACCTCGACCTGTACGACCCGTCCGGCCCGTACACCGACACCGCCGCCCACCTCGACCTGCACGCCGGTCTGCCGACGATCCGGTCCGCGTGGTCCCGGCCGGACGGTGCCACCACCCAATACGGTTGGGCACGAGCCGGAGTCGTCACCGACGAAATGCGGTTCTGCGCGGCCCGCGAAGGTGTCGACCCGGAGATCGTGCGCGCCGAGGTCGCCGCGGGCCGGGCGGTGATCCCCGCGAACCGCCGGCACCCCGAACTCGAACCGATGATCATCGGGAAACGTTTCGCGGTGAAGATCAACGCGAACATCGGGAACTCGGCGGTCACCTCGTCGATCGCCGAGGAAGTCGAGAAAATGGTGTGGGCGACCCGGTGGGGCGCCGACACCATCATGGATCTGTCCACCGGCAGGGACATCCACGAGACCCGCGAATGGATCCTGCGGAACTCCCCGGTGCCGGTCGGCACCGTCCCGATGTATCAGGCGCTCGAGAAGGTCGGGGGCGATCCCGCATCGTTGACGTGGGAGTTGTACCGCGACACCGTCATCGAACAGTGCGAGCAGGGCGTCGACTACATGACCGTGCACGCCGGGGTGCTGCTGCGGCACATCCCGCTGACGATGAACCGGGTCACCGGCATCGTCTCGCGCGGCGGATCGATCATGGCCGCCTGGTGCCTGGCCCACCACACCGAATCCTTCCTGTACACGCACTTCGCGGAACTGTGCGAGATCCTCGCCCGCTACGACGTGACATTCTCCCTCGGCGACGGACTGCGCCCCGGGTCGATCGCCGACGCCAACGACGCCGCCCAGTTCGCGGAACTCCGCACCCTCGGTGAACTCACCGCGGTGGCCCGCGCCCACGAGGTACAGGTGATGATCGAAGGTCCCGGGCACGTGCCGATGCACAAGATCGTCGAAAACGTGCGCCTGGAAGAACAATGGTGCGACAATGCCCCGTTCTACACCCTCGGGCCGCTCGCCACCGACATCGCACCCGCCTACGACCACATCACCTCCGCGATCGGTGCGGCGATGATCGCGCAGGCCGGCACCGCGATGCTCTGCTACGTCACCCCGAAAGAGCACCTGGGGCTACCGAACCGCGACGACGTGAAGGTCGGGGTGATCACCTACAAGATCGCCGCGCACGCCGCGGACCTCGCGAAAGGCCACCCGCGGGCGCAGGAACGCGACGATGCGCTTTCCCGTGCCCGCTTCGACTTCCGGTGGCGCGACCAGTTCGCCCTGTCGCTGGACCCGGACACCGCCCGCGCCTACCACGACGAAACACTGCCCGCCGAACCGGCGAAGACCGCGCACTTCTGCTCGATGTGCGGGCCGAAGTTCTGCTCGATGCGGATCTCCGCGGACGTGCGCGACTACGCGCGCGAACACGGCCTGACCGACATCGACGCCATCGACGCCGGCATGGCCGAGAAATCCGCCGAATTCACCGACCACGGCAACCGGTTGTACCTGCCGATCACCACGACCTGACCCACCCCGGGTGAGGGGAACCATCACCCGGGTAAGGGCGAATGATGGTTCCTTTCATCCGGAATGGGATGACGGGACGGCGGAGGGAGGTCGGCGGCGCAGGTCCGTCAGGAGTTCGGGGATCACCTGCTCCTCCATCACCGCCCGACCTGACGCGGTCATCTCCGCAGCCAGATCCGGGTCCCACGGTGACTCCGATGTGCTGTCGCCGGACTTGAATGTCTCCGCAGCACCGCGTGCGAGTCCCGTCCGGTAGGTCGCCGTGTCCATCCGCCACGGCACCGCACCGAGTTCGGTCTGTGCGCGTGCGGTGGTTCGCAGGCCCGTCCAGTCGAAGTCGGCGCGCCAGTGCACCGTTCCCCGTGCTGTTCCCAGCAGATGCACCACTGCTTCCGACGGCTGGCCTTCCGTGCACACCAACGGCAGATGCTCGGGACCGAGTTCGCGTTCGGCGGCCTGCAGGACGGTCGGGTTCTCACACACGTACACGTCACCGGGTGCCAACCGCACATCCCAGGCCAGCATCTGCGCGAGCGTCCACATCTGATGCATTCCCGCATTCGCGGTGACATCGGCGATGGTGACGGCCTCGCGTGCGCCCTCCACTCGCACGCCGAGGGTGAGCACCCTGCTGGTCAGGCCACTGTCGATCACCCCGAACTGTTCCCACAGGGCCATCCGTTCGATGGCGGTCACCGGTTCGGCGGTCCCTCGGTCTGCGGCGAGCAGTCGCAGAACCCACTTCCGGACAGCAGTGGCGGTCAACGATTTGGAATCGCCGAGCGTGTTCGTGGCGAGTTCGACGGGGGAGATGCCGTCGGCGGGCAGTGCCGCGAGGATCCGGGCGACGTCCCCCATCGTCCCGGACAGCAACTCGGCATCGATGCGGTCGACGGTGTGCATCAGCGCACGCCACCGCCGTAGCTCGGGTGCGCCGAGAATCCCGTCGATCTGCGACCACGCGGTGTCGATACCGCGCGCTTTCGCGGCTTTCGCCCCGGGTCTGTCCGTCAAGGGTGCCTGCGCGTTGAGCACCTCGAGTAAGGACAGTCCGCCATTGAGTGGTCGCCGCAACCAGCGGTCGAGCGCCGACATCTCGAACCGCACCTTCGTCGAGGTGCTGTTCACCCGCGTCGGACCCACCGCGTGCGCCAGCCGATAGAGATCCGGCACCTCGGCAGTGACCGGAATCGTGATCGCCCCGGTCACCTGCAAACCCTTGCTCTGCACGTGCCGGCGGGCGCGTTCGAGCACCACCCGTAACTCGTTGCTCCCGGCCCAACTCATGTGCCTGTCCTTCGGATCACACGAACTCGAACGCGCCGTCCACCGGGCGCACCACCTGCCGCGTTCCCGGCGAACCCAATGCGTGTGCCAGATCCGATCCGTCGTGCTCGGCCAGCAACTCGCCACCCGACCACACCAACAGTGTTGTGGCGACAGTATTCTCGGCCACCGAATGCGACAGATCGTAGTGCGCGCACCCCGGTACGTCACCATAGGTGATCCACAGATCGAATCCGGTCATGAACAGATCCAGATCGAACTGCACCGACAACCCCAACAGTTCACTGCGGCCGGTGTCGTCGACACCGGCGAACGCCTCGTCGAGGGCAAGCAGTCGCGGGGCATGCGGATCCGCCGAATCGAGCATCACATGCGCCGCCGCGAACAACGGCAGATGCAACGACACCGACTGCTCACCACCGGACAACGCCGAATGCCGCGCCGGCGTCAACCGGTCCTCACTGCCGTCGGCACCGAGGAGACTGAACGAGAACACCCGCCACCGGCGGTAATCCAACGTCGACGCCAGAATCTCCGGATACGACCGCTCCGGATGCGCCGCCCGTTCCGCACGGATCCGCGCCGCGAAATGCGCACGAATCCCCGCCAGATCCTCCGGCGACAATGCCGACGCATCCCGATCCAGCAGCTTGCACACCGCCCGTGCCTGCTCGTCCAGATGATCGGCGAGCACCCAGTGCACCCCGATCGTGTTCCCCGACGACATGTGCCGCCGCCGCATCTCCGACGCCATCCGCGCAATCAGATCCCGCGCATCGACGGTGCGCTCATGGATCTGCTGCGCCAACCCCGTGAGCAGGGCATCCTCGAGGATGCGCCGCTCCGAATCGGTCAGCAGCATCTCCTGCTCGTGCCGGGCCCGCGCGATGCGCTGGGCGAATGCCGCGACGGACGTGTGCCCCTGCTCGTCCTGCACCTGCACCACCGTCACCCCGTCCGCCGCATCCCAATGCAACCGGTAGTCACGGCCCCGCGCGAGTTCGGCATCGAATTCCTGCAACGCCGCCGTCAACGCCGACGAGACGGATTTGCGGGTCGACTCACCGACGGTCACCGTCTCGGTCGCCGAGTCCACCGCCCGCAGCAGCGCCAGCACCTGAGCGGGCAGCACCTCCACCGGCGCGTCGGGCGCCGAACGGATCCGGTACAGCACCTGATCCACCTCGAGCCACGCCGCGGCACCGGCCGGCCACCCGAGATCCGTGTCCACACCGAGCAGCATCAGCAGGTCCCGATGCGCGAACGGCGCGAGCGTCTCGGCGTCGGTGCGCGCCTCGGTCAACGCCGCGGTCACCGTGTGTTCCGCCGCGGTGTGCGCGGCCTCCGCCTTCCCGATCCGCTCCAGCGCACCGTCGTGCGCCTTCCGTGCCGCCCGCTCCGCATTCTTCGCCGCCTCGATCCGCAGCCGCGCCGCCTCGAGTTGCGCGTCGATCTGCTCGGCGCTCGCCCCGATCGCCTCCCGCAGCGTCGCCAGCTTCTGCTGCTCGGTCACCAGGTTCTCGGTTGCCTCCGCCGACCGCTCCGCCGCGTCGTCGGCAGCCGCCCGGGCCTCGTCGAGTTGCCGTTCGGTGTCGCGGACCCGGTCACCACCGGCGGCCTGATCCCGCAACGCCCGCACCACCACCTGCCCCTGCGACCGGAAGAACCGGACCGAGGCCTCCACACCATCCAACTCCACCGCCGTCGCAGCCACCCGGTGCCGGGCCGCCTCCGACCGCACCTGCTGCTCCTTCGCCGCGACATCGGCGATCGCCTGATCGAGATCACGATCGGTCGCCGCAGATGCTTCTGACGCGGTGCGCAACGCACCCGCACAGTCGGTGACCTTCCGCAACGCGGTCAGCACCACGCTGGTGCGGGGCAGTGCCTTCACCGCCGCATCGAACGCGGCCAGACGTTCACCGATCCGCTGCTCCTGCTCCCGCAGCGAGCGCACCCGATCCCGACACTCGGCGATCGCGGCCTCGAGTTCGGCGATCCGCCGCTGCCGACGCCGCGCCCGCGCCGTCGCCCCGATGAACTCGGCGTGATCCTTGACATGCCGACCCCACTGCACCCCCTGCCGGAACCCGCCGCGCCCGTCCACCGCCACCCGAACGTCCGCACCGGCAGTGCTGTTCCAGGCGATCGACGCCAGCACCGCCGCGACCCGATCCTCCGCCACCGCCGTATCCGGTTCGGGGACAAGCACATCCGCCAGGGTTTCACCGTCCGGCCGCAGCTCGACCGGCAACGCCACCAGCAGTTGCTCCGATTCGATCTCCGGCACCTCCTCGCCGGTACACACCCACCCGTCGAGCAGGTTCGCCGCCTGCAACGCCGCCTCGATACCCGCCGCATCGCGCGCCGACACCCCGTCCCGGAAACGCACCAACTGCCACAGCGGCGCCCCCGTCAACACACCCCGATCACCCGTTCGCGCCGGGAACGGCGGGGGAGCATCATCACGTTCGGCCGCGACCGCGGCCCGCTCGGTCTCGAGCTCACCGATCCGCACCCCGACCGAGTCGACATCCGACGCGCACTCCCGGCGCCGGAACCGCAGATCGTCGAGTACCGGAGAAAGCTCTTCGGCCAGCACCGCGGCCGGTGTGGGCGCATCGTCCTGCCCGACCGCCGCGAACGCCGCATCGAGCGACTCGAGCAGCAGCACCGTCAATCCGGCCGACGCGAACGCCTCACCGCACCCGGACCACCACCGGTTCAACTCGGCCGCCACATCCGCCCGCGCCAACTCGACCATCGTCTCGGC
>NZ_JBAQXC010000140.1:0-3992 GCF_049299235.1 Rhodococcus sp. (in: high G+C Gram-positive bacteria)
GATCCCGACGCACACCGCCGACCACGGGTCGCCGACGGCGGTGGCGGCGACCGCGCCGGCCGCACCGATCGTCAGGCACATGGCGAGGAACGACTGCCGGGTGTAGGCGCGCACCTTGTCGACGGTCGAGTCGCTGCGCCACGGGCGGGTCGGGTCCCAGCGTCCGAGGGTCTGCGCGATCATCGCTTCACCTTCCCAGAGTCCTCGGCCTCCGCGCACGGCACTAGGCGCGCGGCTCCCACCGGAAGTAGATGCGCGCGGCCAGCACCGACACCACGATCCATGCCGCCAGCACCAGCAGCGGACCGCCCGCCGCCGTCACGGTGTCGACGAACCCGACGGCCGGGTCGGTGGTGTCGGCCGCGGCCGGGTCGGTCACCGGGTGTCCCACCCATCCGGTGCCCAGGATGTCGACGATCGCGGCCAGCGGAGTCAGGTCGAGCAATTGGGAAATGTTGTCGGGTACCGCGTTCCGGATGCTGGTCAGACCCGCGGTGGCCACCACCACCACCGGCATGCAGGTGATCTGCGCGGCCTCGGCGTTGCGGGTGAGCGCCGAGGTGATCAACGCCAGCGCCGTGAACAGGGCCGCCCCGCCGACGACGGCGAGCGCGACGAGCAGCGGGTTGACCGGGGCGCGGCCGCCGAGCCCGACGACACAGATCCCCACCAGCACCGTCAGTACCACGGTGAGCAGCCAGGACGGGACGGCGGGCCCGGACAGGATCTCGGTGTCGCTGCATTCGCCGGTGCGCAACCGTTTGAGGACCAGTTCGTCGCGGCGCGTGGCATAGACCGACAGCAGGTTGTAGTAGACGACGAACACGAACAGGAACAGGGCGAACATCTCGAGTCCCGACGCCACCGCAGTGTCGGACAGCCCACCGTCCCGTGCCAGGATCAGGATGCCGACCGGGAAGACCAGCGGCAACACCAGCGCGTTGAACAACAGCAGCCGGTTGCGGCCGAGCAGGGTGAACTCGGCGCGGGACAGTGCGGCGAGGCGGGTCATGCGGGTACTCCTTCGGGGGTGGGTCGGCGGTCCAGTTCGTCGGCGATGGACAGGAACACCGATTCCAGGGACGCCACCCGCGCGTCCAGACCGTCCAGGTGCAGGTCGTGGTGGCGTGCCCACAGCAGCAGGTCGGTGAGGGTGTCCTGCAGGGTGGTGGTGCGCAGCACCACGGTGTCGCCGTCGATGGTGAGGTCGGTGCCGGGCAGGTTCGGTAGCGGCATCGCCGGGTGCCGGAACCGGATGGTGGCGGGATGGTCGGCGACGACGTCGGCGACGGTGCCGCTGCGCGCCACCGTCCCGCGGTGCATGATCGCCAGCCGATCGCACAGGGATTCAGCTTCGTCGAGATAGTGGGTGGTGAGCATGATGGTCACCCCGGACGCCTTCAGGTCGGCGATCAACCGCCAGGTGTTGCGGCGGCTCTCCGGATCGAGGCCGGTGGTCGGTTCGTCGAGGAACAACAGGCGGGGCTGCCCGATCAGCGCGCACGCCAGGTCGAGGCGGCGGGCTTCCCCACCGGAGAGCGACTTGACCCGGGTCGGTGCCCGGTCGAGCATGTCGACCCGGTCGAGCACCGAGTCCACCGGCAGCGGATCGGAGCAGGTTCCGGCCCACATGGTCAGGCTCTCGCGGACCGTGAGGTCCTGCGGCAATCCGCCGCGTTGGAGCATGATGCCCATGTCGGGGCGGATCTGCCGCCGCCCGGCCACCGGGTCCACCCCGAACACCCGGATCGTCCCGGCGGTGGGCCGGGACAGTCCCTGGATGACCTCGAGGGTGGAGGTTTTGCCGGCGCCGTTGGTGCCGAGCAGTCCGAACAGTTCACCGTCGCGCACCGTCAGGTCCAGGTCGCGGACCGCGACGAAGGCGTCCTTCCCGGACCCGTAGCGGCGGGACATCCCGGACACCTCGACGACGGTGTCACCGCGGTTCATCGCCGCCCCCGGTTCCGGGAACACGGGTCGATCGGCGGGTTTCCTTCGTGTGGCTTTCTCATACGATCGAGCCTGTCCGGCCCGCGGCGCCGGGACCAGTGCGCCACATCATCGGGTACGGTGACGTCCTCAGCGGTCGGCCATGACAGATGTCACGGGTCCGGGTAGGTTCCGCCGACCCGCCGCGGTCAGCGGGGCAGTCGGCGCCACACCGCGCGGGGCACCAGAGGCATCACGGCGAACACCGGTCGTAGCAGCCCCGGCACCGCCACTTCCGTGCGGCCCCGCCGCAATGCGCGGACCGTGGCGTCGGCAACCTGACCGGGGGTGCTCGGCAGCGGGGCCGCGGTCATGCCCGCCGCCATCCGGCCGATCACGAAACCCGGTCGCACCAGCAGCAGCGACACACCGCTGCCGCGCAGCGCATCCGACAGTCCCGAGGCGAACCCGTCCAGGCCGGCCTTCGCCGACCCGTACACGTAGTTGGCGCGCCGCACCCGCACCCCCGCCACCGACGAGAACACCACGATCCGCCCCGACCGTTGCGCCCGCAGCAGTGTCGCCAGCCGAGTCAGCATCGCCACCTGCGCGACATAGTCGGTGTGCACGACCGCCGCGACATGGTCGGCGTCGGTTTCGGCGCGAGCCTGATCGCCGAGCACCCCGAACGCGAGCACGGCCACCTCGATCGGCCCGTGCTCGCCGGTGATCCGGTCGAGCAACCCCTGGTGGGTATCGAGATCGTCGGCGTCGAATTCGACGGTGTGCACCGCGGCCGCCCCGGCCCCGAGCACCGCGTCGCGGGGTTCGTGCAGGTCGTCGGCGCGGCGCGCGGCCAGGATCACGGTGCGGCCCGGGGCGAGCCGACGCGCCACCTCGACGCCGATTTCGCTGCGGCCACCGAAGATCACGATGCTTCCGTGCGGGCTGGTCATACCGGTCAGTATGCGGTGACCTGGCTGTCCGGTTGTTGTCGGGTTCCTCGCATAGGGTGGCGCTCGCCAGTGCGACACGTCGATCGAACGGAGCCGAACAGCGGTGACCATCTCCACAGCGACCACCCGATTCGCGGGCCTGCCCGTCCAGCAGTTCACCACCGACACCGACACCCCCGCCGATCCGGCGGCCACCGCCTGGAAGATCGCCACCGACTGGGACGGCGGCGACGAACGCTTCGTCGCCGACTTGACCGCACTGACCGAGACCGAGTGGGCCGGGCAGGTCACCACCCTACTGTTGGGGCAGTGGAGCGACGCCAGCGATCCGCTGCCCACCGAGCAGGTGGTGCCGCTGCTCGCCGCGTTGCCGGCGCTGACCGCACTGTTCGTCGGGGACATGACCTTCGACGAATCCGAGATTTCCTGGATCGACTGGGCCGATCTCGGTGCGGTGCTCGCGGCGACACCGAACCTCGAGACCGTGCAGTTGCGCGGCGGCTGCACCCCGATGACCGGCGACGACGTGGTCCTCACCCCGCCGTCGCTGCCGCGGCTGCGGTCGTTGACCGTCGAATCGGGCGGATTGCTGCCCGCGTACCTGACCGCCCTGCTCGGCGCCGACCTACCGGTCCTCGAACGTCTCGAGGTGTGGCTCGGCACCGAAAACTACGGCGGCGTCGACACCGTCGAACCGCTCGCCGCGTTGCTGACCGGCGACCTGTTCCCGAACGTGACGTCGCTGGGTCTGCGCAACGCCGAGATCGCCGACGAGATCGCGGTCGCGCTTGCCGACGCGCCGATCCTCACCCGCATCACCGACCTGGACCTGTCACTGGGCACCCTCACCGATGTCGGGGTCGACGCCCTCGCCGCCGGCGACCTCGGTGCGGTGACCACCCTGATCCTCGACCACCACTACGCCTCCGACGCGGCCCTGGACCGGCTGCGGGCCGCGCACCCGCAGATCACCATCTCCGCCGAGGACCGGCAGGAAGCCGACCGCGACGACTGGCGTTACACCGCCGTGTCGGAGTGAGCGCCGCGCTGCTGCTGGTCGGCAATCCGGGCAGTCGGCGCACCGCACTGCTCACCGCGGCCCTGGCC
>NZ_JBAQXC010000141.1:0-6816 GCF_049299235.1 Rhodococcus sp. (in: high G+C Gram-positive bacteria)
GGGTTCCCCGACAGGGTGCCTGCCTGATACACCGGTCCGGCCGGCGCGAGCCTGGCCATGACATCGGCGCGGCCGCCGAATGCGGCGGCGGGCAGGCCGCCGCTCATCACCTTGCCGAAGGTGACCAGGTCACCGGCGACGCCGTCGATTCCGTGCCAGCCGGTGGCACTGGCGCGGAATCCGGTCATGACCTCGTCCATGATCAGCAGCGCGCCGTGTTCGCGGGTGATCTCACGCAGACCGGCATTGAAACCGGGCAGCGGCGGGACGGTGCCCATGTTCCCGGCCGCGGCTTCGGTGATGACCGCGGCGATCTGCCCCGAGTTGGCCGCGAACGCGGCACGGACGGCGTCGAGATCGTTGTACGGCACGACGAGGGTGTCCTCGGCCTGCGCACCGGTCACCCCCGGCGATGTCGGCAATCCGAACGTCGCGAGTCCGGATCCGGCGTCGGCGAGCAGCGCATCGACGTGACCGTGATAACACCCCGAAAATTTGACGATCTTGCTGCGGCCGGTGAATCCGCGTGCCAGGCGCACCGCGCTCATCGTCGCTTCGGTTCCGGAATTGACGAGCCGGACCTGTTCGACGGGCGCGATCCGCGCCACGATCTCCTCGGCGAGTTCGACCTCACCGGCGGTCGGCGCACCGAACGACAGACCGGACGTCGCAGCGGTCCGCACCGCCTCCACGACCGCGGGATGCGCGTGGCCGAGAATCATCGGCCCCCACGAACACACCAGGTCCACATAGGTATTGCCGTCGACGTCGGTGAGGGTGCTGCCCGCGGCCGACGCGATGAACCGGGGAGTTCCACCCACCGAACCGAACGCCCGCACCGGCGAGTTGACGCCTCCGGGCGTCACCTTCGATGCCCGGTCGAACAGGGCGGCGGAAGCAGCGTCGTGGGTGCGGGAGGCGTCGGGAGTCGCAGTCACGATTTCCAGTGTCCCAGTTTCGGCGGATTTGCCAAAAGGCGGCTCGGCGTGCGAGGAGCGCACGCGTGATCACCGTCTCCGCCCGGCCGCGACCTCCGGATTCTCGGCGGGACCGATTCCGAACCCGCGCACTCGCGGCGACACCATCCTAGGGTCGGATTCATGGCGACCACAGCTGATCATCTCCGCGACACTCTCGACGGCGCATGGCGCCAGGCCCGATCCCGTGCCCGCACCGACCTGACGCGGGAGGAGTTCGCTCCGCACTACACACCCGACCCCGGCCGGGCGCGCGCGACCGCACTCGACCAGATGCGCCTCCTCGCCGCCGCCGGCTACGCGTCGGCCGGTTTCGCCGAGGCGAGCGGCGGCACCGGCGACCCAGGCAGCGCGGTCGCGTCCATCGAGATGCTCGCGATGTCGGATCTGTCGCTCATGGTGAAGTCGGGCGTGCAGTGGGGTCTGTTCGGGGGTGCGATCGAAAACCTCGGCACACAGCGGCACCACGACCGTTACATCCGACCGCTCATCCACCTCGACCTGCTCGGATGTTTCGCGATGACCGAGACCGGTCACGGCAGCGACGTGCAGGCCCTCGAGACGACCGCGACCTACGACCCGGCCACCGGGGAATTCGTCATCGACTCCCCCACCCCGTCCGCGCGCAAGGATTACATCGGCGGGGCCGCGCAGCACGCGACGGTCGCAGCGGTGTTCGCGCAACTGATCACCGGCGGCGCGACGGAAGGTGTGCACTGTTTCGTCGTGCCGATCCGCGACGAGGACGGCAACGACATGCCGGGCGTGCGCACCTCCGACTGCGGATACAAGGGCGGACTACCCGGCGTCGACAACGGCCGCATCACTTTCGACGGGGTGCGGATTCCGCGGGAGAACCTGCTCAACCGGTACGCGGACGTCGACGCGGACGGCACCTATCACTCGCCCATCGAGAATCCGAACCGACGGTTCTTCACGATGGTCGGCACCCTCGTGCGCGGTCGCGTCACGGTCGGCGGCTCGGCTGGGGCCGCAGCGCGCGTCGCGCTGACCATCGCGGCGCGGTACGCGCTGCAGCGCCGCCAGTTCTCGGCCCCGAACGACGAGCAGGAGGTGCTGCTGCTGGACTATCTCGTGCATCAGCGCCGGTTGCTGCCGTTGATCGCCCGCTCGTATGCGCTCGGTTTCGCGCAGAACGAGCTGATCTCGGCGATGCACCGCATCCAGTCCACCCCGGTCGGCGATGTCGACCCGCAGGAGCAGCGCGAACTCGAGGGTCGTGCGGCGGGTCTGAAGGTCGCGAACACGGCGCATGCGACCCGCGCGATCCAGGAATGCCGGGAGGCGTGCGGCGGCGCCGGATACATGGCCGAGAACCGGCTGACGGCGCTGCGCGCGGACACCGACGTGTTCACCACGTTCGAGGGTGACAATCATGTGCTCACCCAGCTCGTCGCGAAGGAACTGCTCACCGCGTACGCCGACGAGGTGCGCGGCATGAGTCCGGTCGAGTGGATGCGGTTCGCGGCGACCGCGGTGTCCGACATCGTCAAGAAGCGCACGGCCGCGCAGCAGATCATTCAGACACTCGTCGACACCCGGCAGGACAACGAGGAGGACGGCAGCCTGTTCAACCGGGGTACGCAGCTCACGATGTTCGAGGACCGCGAACAGTATCTGCTCTCGACGGCGGCGCGACGGCTGCAGGCGGCGGCGAAGCGGGAGGACAACCAGTTCGACGCGTTCAACTTCGTGCAGGATCACGTGCTGCACGCGGCCCGCGCGCACATCGACCGGGTCGTGCTCGAGGCGTTCGTCGCCGGTATCGAGTCGTGCGAGGATGCGGCGGCCCGGGAACTGCTGTCGGATCTGTGCGACCTGTATGCGCTGAGCGTCATCGACGACGACAAGGCGTGGTTCATGGAGCACCGGCACCTGTCCGTGGAGCGGGCGAAGGCGGTGCTGCGCGGCATCAACGAGCGGTGCCGGTCGCTGCGTCCACACGCCGCGACACTCACCGAGGGGCTCGGTGTGCCCGAGTTCCTGCTCGGTTCGGCGATGCTCGACGGGCCGGGAACCGACGCGGGCCACAGCTGATCAGCGCGGTGTTATCCGCAGGATGCGGTCGGTGTTTCCGTTGTCGGTGGTGACCAGCACGGAGCCGTCGGGCAGCGAGGTCAGTGACCTTAGCCGCCCGTAGGCCCCGTCCAGGAGGGTCGTCGACTCGACGACGCTGCGCCCGTCGTCGGCCAGGCGCAACAGGAGCAGCAGGGCGTCCTGCTGGCTGCTGACGGCGAGCGCGCCGGACCATCGGCCCCATCCTGCGCCGGTGAGGAACGTCCCGGCCGGCGTCGCGATCGTCGGCGACCCGGAACTCCACACCGCACCGATCGCGCCGGGCACCCGATCGGGATCGGTCATGGGCACCGATTCGTCGTAGCGTCCCGGCTCCCGGTCCGGGCGGTAGCCGTAGTTGCCGCCGGGTTCGAGCAGATTGACCTCGTCGTCGCGCCGGGTGCCCTGTTCGACCGCGTAGATGCGTCCGGTGTCGGGTTGCAGCGCCACCCCCTGCACATTGCGGTGTCCGAGTGTGTACACGGTGCTGAGGGGGTCGGGGTTGCCGGGGCCGGCGGTTCCGTCCGGATTCAGATGCAGGACTTTGCCGCCGAGACTGTCGCGATCCTGTGGGACGGTGGGGCGCGCGCTGTCGCCGGTACCCACGTAGAGCGTGCCGTCCGGGTGGGCGAGGATCCGGCAACCGCCGTGTCGCCCGCCGTCGGCGACCGGCAGACCGGCGATCACGGTGTGTGAGCGGGTGGCGGCGGTCCAGTCGCGGTCGACGGTCCACGCGACGACCCGCACGTCGTCGGGGTCGCGGTGTCCCTGGCAGGTGTAGAACGTGCGGTCGGTCGCGAAATCGCGGGACAGGGCG
The DNA here is from genome assembly GCF_049299235.1 of Rhodococcus sp. (in: high G+C Gram-positive bacteria). Taxonomy (GTDB): domain Bacteria; phylum Actinomycetota; class Actinomycetes; order Mycobacteriales; family Mycobacteriaceae; genus Rhodococcus. The sequence continues at coordinate 3,871 of NZ_JBAQXC010000141.1, forward strand.
ATGCCCATCAGGCCGGTTTCACCGACCGCGTAGAGGTCGGACAGGTCGGCGTGGACGGTGGCGGTCCGCCCGTCCGGGTGGCGTACGACGAAGCGTCCACCTCGTTCGCCGGTGAGGATCGTTCCGTCGGGGGCGGCGACGACGTCCCACGGATGGTCGAGACCGTCGAGCAGGACGTCGACGGTGACCGCGGGAGGCTCGGCCGTGGGGACGGCGACCGGTGCTCCCGGTGCGGACGCTCCGGGCGCCGGGGTGCGAGCCGGGTCCGCGGCGGTGCAGGCGGATGCGCCGAGCGCGAGCGCCGCGCACGCGAGCATCGTCACCGTGCGTGCCGGGCCCGTCATCCTGTCACCGCACCAGCACGTAGCCGGCTTCGTCGACGGCGGCCGCGAGGGTGTTCGGGTCGAGTTCGGTGTCGCTGGTGACGACGAGGGCGCCGGTTTCGAGGTTCACGTCCACGTCGGAGACGCCGGCTAGCGCGGACACTTCCTCGCGGACAGCGGAGACGCAGTGACCGCAGGTCATTCCCTCGACACGGTAGGTGTTCTGCATGGTGGCTCCTTCGAGTGTGGCAACACCACCGACCATACCCCCCAGGGGTACCCGGCGCTACCGGTTCAACGGTGCGAACGCCCACTCACGAGGTCGTCGAGGCACCCGCGCAGCGCGACGTCGTCCCTCGCCCACGCGCGAACGAACGTGCCGCCGCGCAGCCGCAGCCCGATCGCCGTCCGCTTACGCGGAACCCCGGACAGTTCACCGAGGGTGCGCGCGCTCTCCCAACGGGCCGGGTCCAGGGCCGCCGGATCGGCGGGCGCCAGGACCGCCTCGATGTCCGCGACCGGCAGTTCCTCGGTTCCCTGCCGCAACACCGACTCGGTCAGCTCGACACTCACATGCCGACGTCCCGCGACGACCATGATGTACGCGAAGCCGGCCAGCATCACCGCCATCACCGGCAGCGCGAACCAGTGCACGACCGGCCCCGTCACCAGTTCGATCAGCAGTGCCACCAGGCAGAACAGCGGACCGAATGCCACCGCACGCCAGCGAGCTCCGGGCTCGTGGAACAACGGCGCCGGCGCATCGCCCATCGCGCACGACTCGCCGGTCAAGCCGAAAGGGTGCCGGGAACGACCAGGAGCACGAGTGTGACGAGACCCAGTACTGCGATGAGACCGATCAGGAGCGCCTCGCGCCGACGGCTGTAGGGTCGCGGTTCCACGTGCGAGTGCTCCACCGGTAAGACGTCCTCACGCTCGTCGGATACGGCCACAGACCGTCGATCGAGCTCACCGTACTCCGCACGGACGCAACGTCAAACATCAGGATCGAGCGGGTGTCGGCACCCTCAATTGTTAGGAATCCGAAGGAAGTACAGATTCGACTCACGGCGATGCATGAGTACGATCGCGCCCACCGTCAACACCGACTGCAGGATTCCGACGATCCCGAGCACCCAACTCTCGGCACCCGTCCCCGCCCCGACACCGAACAGCGTCGGCACCGTCGACAAGGTCATGAACACGCCCAGCAGCGTCAGCAGCATGCGCGCCCAGTTCTTGCCGCGCAGGATCTGCCGGACGACCAGATAGAGCAACCCGAGAATCACGAGGCCACCCACAGCCGCAATGCCGAGCCCGAACGGCAGCAGCATCAGCATCTGGTCGCGGGTCGGCGTGTCCGCCTCCGACATCGCGGGCATCTGCGCCAGCATCTGATCAACGAACGCATGTCGTTCCCGCCACATGACGACCGCGCTCGTGATCGTCGACACGACCCCGAAAATCAGAACTCCACACCACAATTGGTAGGCGGTCCCGACGTCCACGGGCATCGGGCGCGGCTCATCACCCGGTCCGCGCGGCGGCGTCGGCATCGGCATCGGACCCGGCGCCGTCACGACAACCAGCCCGCAGCCTCGGCGGCCCAGTAGGTCAAGACGATATCCGCCCCGGCGCGGCGGATACTCGTCAGCGACTCGAGGACAGCGGCGTCCCGGTCGATCCAGCCGTTCCGCGCGGCGGCGGTGATCATCGAGTACTCGCCCGAAATCTGGTATGCCGCAACGGGGACGTCCGACCGGTCCGCGACTTCCCGCAGGATGTCGAGATAGGACATCGCCGGCTTGACCATCACCAGATCCGCCCCCTCCGCCAGATCGAGATCGACCTCCCGAAGCGCCTCGCGCCGGTTCGCCGAATCCTGCTGGTAAGTACGACGATCGCCCTCGAGCGACGATCCGACGGCCTCCCGGAACGGGCCGTAGAACGCCGACGCGTACTTGGCCGCGTAGGCGAGCTGCGCGACGTCCAGGAAACCTGCCCCGTCGAGCGCCTCACGGATCACCGCGACCTGGCCGTCCATCATGCCGCTCGGACCGAGCACATGCGCTCCCGATTCGGCCTGCGCCACAGCCATGTCCGCGTACCGAGCGAGCGTGGCATCGTTGTCGACGCGGCCGCCGTCGCTGAGCACACCGCAGTGACCGTGATCGGTGAACTCGTCGAGGCACGTGTCGGCCATGAGCACGGTGGCGTCCCCGAGTTCGTCGCGGAGCGCGCGCAGCCCCCGGTTCAGCACCCCGTCCGGATCGGTGGCACCCGATCCGCAGGCGTCCTTGTCCTCCGGTCGCGGCACACCGAACAGCATCAGGCCGCCGACACCGACTTCGACTGCGGCCGTCGCCGCGGCCCGCAGCGAGTCCTGCGTGTGCTGGAACACCCCGGGCATGGACGAGATCTCGCGGGGCGCGTCGATACCGTCGGCGACGAACATCGGCAGCACCAGATGCCGTGGCTCGAGCGAGGTTTCGGCGACCAGACGTCGCATCGCGGGGGTGGTGCGGAGTCTGCGGGGACGAACTTCCGGGTACACGGTCGATACACCTTCCATACGACCCGTGCGCGGTTTCCGGTAGCGGTGGCTACCGAAACCGCGCACGGG
>NZ_JBAQXC010000142.1:0-4252 GCF_049299235.1 Rhodococcus sp. (in: high G+C Gram-positive bacteria)
GGGCAGCGCGGCCCGTGCTACCCGAGCAGACGTACCCGAACAACCGGAAGAACTGAGGACTCCATGCCCAAGTCGAAGACCCACGGCGGCACCGCGAAGCGATTCAAGGTGTCCGGCAGCGGGAAGATCCTGCGCCAGAAGGCCGGCCGTCGCCACCTGCTCGAGCACAAGTCCTCGCGCGTCACCCGTCGTCTCGACGGCACCGCTGTCGTCGCCGCCGCCGACGCACCGCGCATCAAGCGTCTGCTCGACATCTGACCTTTCCGACCGACCAACCCGGGGGCGAGTCTCTGCCCCCCGAAACTGACAGGATATTTCAGTGGCACGCGTGAAGAGGGCAGTCAACGCCCAGAAGAAGCGCCGTTCGATTCTCGAAGCTTCCAAGGGCTACCGCGGACAGCGCTCGCGGCTGTACCGCAAGGCCAAGGAACAGCAGCTCCACTCGCTGACCTACGCCTACCGCGACCGTCGTGCGCGCAAGGGTGACTTCCGCAAGCTGTGGATCAGCCGCATCAACGCCGCTGCCCGCGCCAACGACATCACCTACAACCGGTTCATCCAGGGCCTCAAGGCCGCCGGTGTCGAGGTCGACCGCAAGATCCTCGCCGAGCTCGCCGTCTCCGACGCCGAGGCATTCGCGGGTCTGGTCGCCGTCGCGAAGGCCGCGCTGCCGGCCGACGTGAACGCTCCGGCAGCCTGAGTGCCGCGCTGAACGACACGACAGCACAGCGACGACCCGTGGATCCGCTCACCGAGCGCACTCCACGGGTCGTTTCTGCTGTGAAACTGCAGCGCACCTCCGAACGCCGCAAGACCGGCCGGTTCCTCGTCGAAGGGGAGAACTCGGTCGCCGAGGCACTCGGCACCGCGACGGTCCACGAGGTGTTCGTCACCGGCGACGCAGCAGACCGATATCCCGGTCTGCTCGACGCCGCACACGGTCGACGCATCCGCGTCTCGTTCGTCACCGACCGCGCTGCCGCACGACTGTCGGACACCGTCACCCCGCCGGGGATCATCGCCGTGTGCGACCTGTTCGACGTGCCGCTCGACCGTGCGCTGTCGTCGCAGGCCCGGCTCCTCGCGGTGCCCGTCGAGGTCGGGGAGCCCGGCAATGCCGGCACCGTGATCCGGGTTGCCGACGCGGTCGGTGCCGACGGTGTGATCCTCGCCGGCGACAGCGTCGACCCGCACAACGGCAAGTGCGTCCGCTCGTCGGCCGGCAGTGTGTTCCACCTGCCGGTCGTCAGGGAACGCGACACCGACCGGGTGCTGGACAGCCTCGCCGCTGCCGGTGTGCAGGTACTGGCCACCGCCGCCGACGGTGAGGTGGATCTCGACGACGCCGACGAGTTGCTCACCGCACCCACCGCCTGGCTGTTCGGTAGCGAAGCGCACGGACTGGACCCGCGGATCGCCGCCCGGGCCGGTCACCGCGTGCGGATTCCCATCCGGGGCCGTGCCGAATCCCTGAACCTGGCCACCGCCGCGTCGATCTGCCTGTATGCCAGCGCGCGGGTGCAGCACCGCGCACCCGGGCCGATCGCCTAGGATTTGTCTGTTGCGCGCCGGACCCCGATCCCGGCCGCTGCAGAAAGCACCGTTCGCCGGAAGAAGGAGTTGCACCGGTCGTGGCCAACAATGAGGGCGGCACCCCGCCGGCAGTGGACCCGAGCGCGCTGACCGAGGAGGCGCTCGCCGCGGCCGAGAAGGCCGCGCAGGACGCGTTCGCCGTCGCCACCGACCTCGATGCGCTCGCGCAGGCGAAGATCGAGCACCTCGGTGACCGGGCGCCCATCTCGCTCGCGAAACGGGCGCTCGGTTCGTTGCCGGGCACCGAGCGCGCCGACGCGGGGAGACGTGTCAACGCGCACCGCACGGTCGTGCAGGCGGCGTTCGACGAACGCAAGACACAGTTGCAAGCCGAGCGCGACGCCGCTGTCCTCGTCGCCGAGGCCATCGACGTGACCCTTCCGGCGAGCCGTCGTCCGGCCGGTGCCCGGCACCCGATCACGATCATCTCCGAGCAGGTCGCGGACGTCTTCGTCGCGATGGGCTGGGAGGTCGCCGAGGGCCCGGAGGTGGAGACCGAGCACTTCAACTTCGATGCCCTGAACTTCCTGCCGGACCACCCGGCGCGGACCATGCAGGACACCTTCCACATCGCCCCCGAGGGGTCACGGCAGGTGCTGCGCACCCACACCTCGCCGGTGCAGGTGCGGACCATGCTGTCCCGCGACATTCCCATCTACGTGGTGTGCCCGGGGCGCACCTTCCGCACCGACGAACTCGACGCCACCCACACCCCGGTGTTCTCACAGGTGGAAGGTCTCGCCGTGGACAAGGGCCTGACGATGGCGCATTTGCGCGGCACCCTCGACGCGTTCGCCCGCGCCCTGTTCGGCCCCGACACCCGCACCCGCATGCGTCCGAACTACTTCCCGTTCACCGAGCCGTCCGCCGAGGTCGACGTGTGGTTCCCGAACAAGAAGGGCGGCGCCGGCTGGGTGGAGTGGGGCGGCTGCGGCATGGTCAACCCCAACGTGCTGCGCGCGTCGGGCATCGACCCGGACGTGTACACGGGGTTCGCGTTCGGAATGGGACTCGAACGCACCCTGCAGTTCCGCAACGGCATCTCCGACATGCGCGACATCGTCGAAGGCGACGTGCGATTCACCCTGCCGTTCGGTGTGCAGGGCTGACACCCACCCCGAACCCGTCAACTCCCGAGCATCGAACGAACGAGAAAGCTGAACTCACGTGCGAGTAGCGCAATCCTGGCTGACCGAGATCCTGCAGCGTGCCACCCCGGAGTGGAACGTCACCGCGGAGGAACTCGACGCGGGATTCGTCCGGGTCGGTCTCGAGGTGGAAGAAGTCGACATCCTCGACCGTATCGACAACCTTGTCGTCGGCCGGGTCGTCGAGATCATCGAGCTCACCGAATTCAAGAAGCCGATCCGGTTCTGCCAGGTCGACGTCGGTGAAGCCGAGCCGCGTGGCATCGTGTGCGGTGCCCGCAACTTCGCCGAGGGTGACCTGATCGTGGCCGCGCTGCCCGGCGCCGTGCTGCCCGGCGACTTCGTCATCGCGACCCGCACAACCTACGGCCGAGTATCCGACGGCATGATCTGTTCGATCGCCGAACTCGGCATCGGCAAGGACCACTCGGGCATCCTCGTACTCGAGGAGGGCAGCGCGGTACCCGGCACCGACGCCAACGACCTGCTCGGCCTCGGCGATACCGTCATCGAACTGAACATCACTCCGGATCGCGGCTACTGCTTCTCGGTGCGCGGTCTCACCCGCGAACTCGCGTGCGGATTCGACCTGGAATTCTCCGATCCGGCGCAGGTCACCCCGAACCCCGCCGACGGTGAGGCCTACCCGGTCCGGCTCGAACCGGAGTCGGGCGCCACCCGCTTCGCCGCGCGCAAGGTCACCGGCATCGACCCCGACGCGGTGTCGCCGTGGTGGCTGCAGCGGCGACTGCTCACCGCCGGGGTGCGTCCGATCTCCCCGGCCGTCGACGTCACCAACTACGTGATGCTCGAACTCGGGCAGCCGCTGCACGCGTTCGATGCGGCGACCCTGCGGGGTGAACTCGTCATCCGGCGGGCTCGCGCGGGGGAGAAGCTCACCACCCTCGACGGCGTCGCGCGCGACCTCGATCCCGAGGACGTCGTCATCACCGACGACTCCGGGGTCATCTCCCTGGCCGGCATCATGGGCGGCGCCACCACCGAGGTCGGTGACGCCACCACCGATGTCCTGCTGGAAGCCGCGACGTGGGATGCGCTGGCGGTGTTCCGCGGCAACCGCAGACACAAGCTCTCCAGTGAGGCAGGCAAGCGTTTCGAGCGCAACGTCGACCCCGAGGTGGCGTTGCCCGCGCTGGACCGGGCGGCGTCGCTGCTGGTGGAGATCGCCGGTGGGCGCGTCGAACCGCTCCTGACCGATGTGTCGTTCCCGGTCGAGCCGGTTTCGATCCGGATGGACATCGACCTGCCGGACCGGGTCGCCGGGGTGACCTACCCGAACGGCACGGCCGCGCGTCGGCTCACCCAGATCGGTTGCGGCGTCGAGGTCGGGGTCGGGGTCGACGGGCACGGTCAACTGATCGTGACGCCGCCGTCGTGGCGCCGCGACCTGCGGCAACCCGCGGATCTGGTGGAGGAGGTGCTCCGCCTCGAAGGTCTCGAGCAGATCCCGTCGGTGCTGCCTGCCGCCCCGGCCGGGCGCGGGCTGACAC